>NZ_JBGDTY010000052.1:0-546 GCF_046552515.1 Salmonella sp. SAL00653 | reverse complement strand
CAGGAAGAAACCTGCGTTCACTGACCTGTACCAGACTGGTGTTCTGACGCGTATAGCAGCCGTTAAGACTGACAGTGGCGGCTGGCGCCTGTTTGGAGTGTGGCGTGATCAGGATATCGCTGTATTTGTGGAAGCGGCGCGCGGCGGCATCCGGGAATGGTCCGGTTTAAATTATCTGGCTGAGTTTGTGTTCAGTTGCGGCATTAGTCTCTGGGAGGTTCACAACAAGACGGATCGGAAAACTCCGGCATGAAGTGTTGCGTCATAACCCGCTGCGGCGGGTTTTTCGCCTAAAATCTGATATGAAACAACATGCTAGCTTTTGCAAAAAGTGCTATTCACCTCTTGAATATTCTTTCTAACAGGCATACTGTGTTTATATACAGTAGTTAAATGTAGAGGGAATTATGAGAATTGAACTTGTTATCAGCCGGACAAAACAGCTTCCGGAAGGTGCCGTTCCTGCGCTTGAAAAAGAATTAATTACCCGTCTCCAGAATCAGTATGAAAACTGCAACTTAACCATCCGTCGAGGCAGTCAGGATG
>NZ_JBGDTY010000051.1:0-592 GCF_046552515.1 Salmonella sp. SAL00653 | reverse complement strand
GGCAAAGAACAAACCAGAAAAGCTCGCGAAGCCGCGCAACGTAAGGCGCAATCCCTTCAGCGCGCCGCTGAGAAAAAAGAACGCGCCACCTGGCGCCAGCGGAAAGCCCCGGTTAAGCCGCTGAAGCACTGGATTGACTTGACGCAGCGCGCCGTAAATGACATTTGCCGCGAAACCGAACTGGCAGAAGGACTCGGTTGCATCTCCTGTGGAACGAAGACGGCGTTCGCATGGCATGCAGGCCATTACAGGGCTACGGCCGCCGCGGGGCATCTGCGCTTCACTCGCTTCAACATCCATCTTCAGTGTGATGTCTGCAACGTCTACAAATCAGGGAACATCGAAGCATATCGTACCGCGCTGGTTGAGCGTTACGGTGAGGCGGCGGTGCTGGCACTCGAGAACAATAACACCCCGCACCGCTGGACGGTCGAGGAGCTGAAGGAAGTCAGGCTCGCGGCTCTGGCGGATCTGCGTGCGCTAAAAAAGCTGGAGGCCGCATGAAACCAGAACTGATCGAGATACTCCGCATGCGCTGGCAGCGCCTCCGTATTTACCGCCGTCCGGGGTCGGTGTTGGTTGACTACCGCAT
>NZ_JBGDTY010000050.1:0-620 GCF_046552515.1 Salmonella sp. SAL00653 | reverse complement strand
GGTACGGCGACCACAAAAGCCGGGGAGGCATCAGCCAGCGCGGCGTCGGCTGACACAGCCAGAACGGCGGCAGCCGCATCGGCAGCCGCAGCGAAAACATCTGAAGCGAATGCAGATGCCTCCCGTACTGCCGCCGGAGATTCAGCTGCTGCCGCAGCCGCCAGCGCGACGGCGGCGCAGACATCAGCAGAGCGCGCCGGAGCATCCGAAACCGCCGCGAAGACATCAGAAACGCAGGCGGCTTCCAGTGCCGGTGATGCAGGTGCGTCAGCCACTGCGGCGGCAGCGTCGGAAAAGGCGGCAGCCGCATCGGCAGCCGAAGCAAAAACATCTGAGACAAACGCAGCAACGTCAGCAAGTACAGCAGCGGCCAGCGCAACAGCCGCCTCGTCATCAGCATCGGAGGCATCCACCCACGCCGCCGCATCTGATACCAGCGCATCACTGGCGGCGCAAAGCAGTACTGCTGCCGGAGCAGCAGCCACCAGAGCAGAAGAGGCCGCAAAACGGGCAGAAGATATCGCGGACGTGATTTCCCTGGAAGATGCCAGCCTGACGAAAAAAGGTATCGTTAAGTTAAGCAGCGCCACGGACAGTGACAGCGAAGCGCTGGCAGCCAC
>NZ_JBGDTY010000049.1:0-660 GCF_046552515.1 Salmonella sp. SAL00653 | reverse complement strand
TTTGCTCTTTAAAAATCTGGATCAAGCTGAAAATTGAAACACAGAACAACGAAAGTTGTTCGTGAGTCTCTCAAATTTTCGCGACACGAGAATGTTTTACGAAACATCTTCGGGTTGTGAGGTTAAGCGACTAAGCGTACACGGTGGATGCCCTGGCAGTCAGAGGCGATGAAGGGCGTGCTAATCTGCGATAAGCGCCGGTAAGGTGATATGAACCGTTATAACCGGCGATACCCGAATGGGGAAACCCAGTGTGACTCGTCACACTATCATTAACTGAATCCATAGGTTAATGAGGCGAACCGGGGGAACTGAAACATCTAAGTACCCCGAGGAAAAGAAATCAACCGAGATTCCCCCAGTAGCGGCGAGCGAACGGGGAGGAGCCCAGAGCCTGAATCAGCATGTGTGTTAGTGGAAGCGTCTGGAAAGGCGCGCGATACAGGGTGACAGCCCCGTACACAAAAGCGCATGTGCTGTGAGCTCGATGAGTAGGGCGGGACACGTGGTATCCTGTCTGAATATGGGGGGACCATCCTCCAAGGCTAAATACTCCTGACTGACCGATAGTGAACCAGTACCGTGAGGGAAAGGCGAAAAGAACCCCGGCGAGGGGAGTGAAAAAGAACCTGAAACCGTGTACGTACAAGCAGTGGGAGC
>NZ_JBGDTY010000048.1:0-686 GCF_046552515.1 Salmonella sp. SAL00653 | reverse complement strand
GAGCATCAAACTTTTAAATTGAAGAGTTTGATCATGGCTCAGATTGAACGCTGGCGGCAGGCCTAACACATGCAAGTCGAACGGTAACAGGAAGCAGCTTGCTGCTTTGCTGACGAGTGGCGGACGGGTGAGTAATGTCTGGGAAACTGCCTGATGGAGGGGGATAACTACTGGAAACGGTGGCTAATACCGCATAACGTCGCAAGACCAAAGAGGGGGACCTTCGGGCCTCTTGCCATCAGATGTGCCCAGATGGGATTAGCTTGTTGGTGAGGTAACGGCTCACCAAGGCGACGATCCCTAGCTGGTCTGAGAGGATGACCAGCCACACTGGAACTGAGACACGGTCCAGACTCCTACGGGAGGCAGCAGTGGGGAATATTGCACAATGGGCGCAAGCCTGATGCAGCCATGCCGCGTGTATGAAGAAGGCCTTCGGGTTGTAAAGTACTTTCAGCGGGGAGGAAGGTGTTGTGGTTAATAACCGCAGCAATTGACGTTACCCGCAGAAGAAGCACCGGCTAACTCCGTGCCAGCAGCCGCGGTAATACGGAGGGTGCAAGCGTTAATCGGAATTACTGGGCGTAAAGCGCACGCAGGCGGTCTGTCAAGTCGGATGTGAAATCCCCGGGCTCAACCTGGGAACTGCATTCGAAACTGGCAGGCTTGAGTCTTGTAGAGGGGGG
>NZ_JBGDTY010000047.1:0-776 GCF_046552515.1 Salmonella sp. SAL00653 | reverse complement strand
TGAAAAAGAATTAATTACCCGTCTCCAGAATCAGTATGAAAACTGCAACTTAACCATCCGTCGAGGCAGTCAGGATGATCTGAGTATCGTCGGTGCTGCTGATGGCGATAAAAAACGTATACAGAGCATTCTGCAGGAAACGTGGGAAAGCGCTGACGACTGGTTTTATGCATATTAAGCATCGTGGAGTCGCAGACGTTTCCAGAAATAAAGTCAGTGTGACGGGGGGTTACATGTTAGAAGACTTACCAGAATCAGGGTATGCGGTTATACGTTGTTACGATCATTGTGTAGTGGCAAGGTTCGGTAGTATTCCGGATAGCGGACGCGCTCTGATGTATCGTCGTGGTGACGAGATATCTTTTGTTCCCCTTCACCCTGATGACATAGTTGGAACTCCAACATTATTTACGCAAATGTTAGAAAAGGCAGGCTATCGAATTACCCGTTGCTTTGATACACTTCAAATGTAGGCCTGAACAACCTGCACCTGCTGCGCCACGGAGAACACCATGGCGCACGAATTACAACTCATCAAGCAGTCATCTGGAATTCTGATCCCCGCTACGCCGGAGACCAGCGAAATTCTGCAATCAAAAATTAAACTCGGTGCCGTGCTGGTGGCTGAGTTCCGTCAGGTGAGGAATCCTGCATTCCATCGCCGCTTTTTCGCGTTGCTTAATCTTGGGTTTGAATACTGGAACCCACCGGCGGCGCCATTTCTGCCAATGAGCGCAAACTGGTAAACGGTTATGCAAAGTTTCTCGCTGCATATG
>NZ_JBGDTY010000045.1:0-1000 GCF_046552515.1 Salmonella sp. SAL00653 | reverse complement strand
TCGAGTATACCAATATTATTTTAAAAGAGATGGGCCACGCAGCACCTCCAAGAATCGCCTACGAATTTAGTAATTGATCCCCTCCAGAAACGCAAAAGCCCCGCGGTGTTATCCGCAGGGCTTGAATTTGTTTGGTCGACGATTGAAGCTATGGCGACGATATCAGATTTACATAAAATATATGCTAATTAGTTCATTTATGCAATACATTGCTGATAATTTGCTGCTTTTTGCTGTGAACGTGATTGTACAACGTGATGTAGTGCCTGGGAGTCTAATCTCTTATACAGTCTGGTCATTGCCTCGTAATGCTCCACGTAATTTTGAGACCAGTTTGTTTTGTTAACGCCCACCAGTGCAGCGAGATCACCATACTGATAGACATCACGGCCAGCTAATTCCGATTTCACATCCTGCGCTGCAAGCCAGATAAGCTGGCGCAGGCGGTCAATAGTCTTTTTAGCTACCCGCTTACCCTCCAGTTGCTGGCTGAATTGCTCCCACGCCCAACGTGTTATTTCGACCTGGTGTTCCCAGCAGGTATTCTCACTGTAATTCCACAACAACCACGCCTTGTAGTGTTCATCGAGTGAAAGAACCGCCCGGCGCCATGAGGCAGTGGAATATTCCACAGGCTTTACCAGCGGGATAGCACTTCCTTTCGCCAGCGACTGCTTGCCGGGGATTGGCGGGTTATTTAACGTTATCCAGCTTTCTGTTTCCTCGTCCCAGATACGCTGTTTTTTTCGGGGATAGTTTTTCGTGTCGAATTGCGCGTTCTCCAGCCAGGCCAAAAGCTGCCCTTTAGTCTCCCCGCTTAAATCGGCTGTCGCTACCATTAGCTGTTCACGTACATACTGGAGGTATAGAGCGTTCATTGAGTAAATCCTGTGAACTGATAAATACGAACAAAATTGCGCAGGATGCGGTAGTCAACCAACACCGACCCCGGACGGCGGTAAATACGGAGGCGCTGCCAGCGCATGCGGAGTATCTCGAT
>NZ_JBGDTY010000044.1:0-1158 GCF_046552515.1 Salmonella sp. SAL00653 | reverse complement strand
GGATAATGTCCGGGCGCCGAGGTTGTACGCGAACGACACCAGCGCATCAAACTGGCCTTGCGTCAACTTGACCTTAACCAGTCTGGACACATCATTTTCATAACCGACTAAACCAGTGTTAAGCAAGCGCTCGGCAGTAGCCTCGTCAATCATCATTCCGGGCTTAACTGGCTTACCGTCAACAGAGTGGGTCCAGCCATAACCAATCGTCCAGGGATCTCCCCCCGTTCCCGGGTCCGGATAAGCTGTCAGGCTACAACCTTCAAACTCTTTGATTAGGGTAATGCCTTTTTCACTGATTCTCATCATTAACCCCTGCACGTTTTTTGAGTGCGCTAATTGCGATTTCGCGCAGCTTGTCCACACCGACAAAGCCAATAATTCCGCCAACGAAAGGCGAAATGGAAACCGGCAGGCCTACCACATCAAGCGCACTGGTGACACATAAGGAAAGAGCGCCACACAGGACGCCCTCAAGCCATTTATTTTTACGGGTGGCGCCGTCGTATATCAGTCGGCCGTAGGCAATGAGTCCGGCCATTAACGCCCCAAGTATCTGGGGCCACGCATTTTTGAGTCCGGTCAAAACCGCAGCCCAGAATTCAGGAGTCTTGTCATGCATTTTCATAAGCCTCACCTCCGATGATTTCGGATGGTAACTAGAGTGAGTGAAATTGTTGGGTTGCAGGGTTTAATATCTTGTAAAACAGGATTGCCTGTGGTTGCAGAATCTGAAAGTAAAATCACGCAGAGTACAATTTTAATGGAGGTGAGGCACAAATACTGCAAATTTAGCTTTTAGCTTAATTGATTGCGTGCTGAGTGAATTCTGTTTGACAAAAACATGCTATTTATAGAATGTTAATTCCATGTAGTAAAAAGGATGTGTAACTCATCATGCCAACGGGAATTAAACCAATATTTATCAATAATATGATGTCAACATATGGATTATCCCATCCTCATGACAGCAAGGTATTTCCAGACCTTCCAGAACACCAAGATAATCCTTCGCAATTACGCCTCCAACATGATGGTCTTGCTACCGATGATAAAGCCAGGCTGGAACCAATGTGTCTTGCTGAATACCTTATCTCTGGACCAGGAGGAATGGATCCTGATATCGAAATTGATGATGATACCTATGATGAATGCCGT
>NZ_JBGDTY010000043.1:0-1312 GCF_046552515.1 Salmonella sp. SAL00653 | reverse complement strand
TGACCCGTCCTGAATAGCGTTGACACGTTCCAGACTTAAATCCGGAGAACGTAATGATGACTGAGTTCAAACGCCCCCAACGCGATTATCCTCTATCCTTTAAAATAGCCGTCGTTGAGCAGGTCGAAAAAGGCGAGATGACCTATAAACAGGCCCAGCAGCGATATGGCATTCAGGGGCGCTCCACCGTACTTGTCTGGCTGCGTAAATATGGCCGGCTTGACTGGAGACCCGGACTTCCTGACCTGGTGAAGAGGAAACTGCCTGTGGCTCAGACAACTATCCCGCTGACACCCGAGCAAAGAATCAGGGAACTTGAAGAACAGCTTGAGCTGGCAAACCAGAAAGCTGAGTTTTTTGAGTCCGTTATCAACGTCCTGAAAAATGATTACGGGGTAAGTGTTGTAAAAAAGCGGCCCGGCAAGTCCTCACGCAAAGTCAGGCCCCCAAAATAACAGTTACGCGTGCATGTCAGTTCCTGGGGCACAGCAGACAGGCGTGGTACCAGTACAATACAAGATGTAATAAACGGCAGGAGCATCATGCTCAGGTTCTTGATTTTGTTGCCCGTACCCGGTGCCGCCAGCCGCGAATCGGTACGCGTAAACTGCACTATCTGCTGAACATGCAGGCCGATAAAACGCTGAATATCGGACGGGACCGTCTGTTTAATCTGCTGGGTGAATACCGGCTCCTGGTACCCGTGAAACGGGCATATCACAAAACCACCAACAGCCATCATCGCTTTTACCGGCATCCTAATCTGCTGAAACCCGGTCCTGAACAGGTTACCGCCCTTGAGCCAGAGCAGGTCTGGGTCGCCGATATTACTTACCTTCCACTACGCAGCGGCACGGCCTATCTGAGTCTGGTCACCGATGCCTGCTCCAGAAAAATCGTGGGTTACCATGTCGGGGAAAACCTGCAGACAGAAAATGTGGTAAAGGCGTTCAGGCAGGCTCTGAGGCGGAGAAAAACGACAGGTCCGCTGGTACATCACTCTGACAGAGGACTGCAATACTGTTCGGTACTTTATCAGTCAGTTCATGAGCGAAACGGAATAACCTGTTCAATGACCGATGGTTACGACTGCTACCAGAATGCGCTGGCTGAGAGAATAAACGGGATACTGAAAAATGAGTTTTTACTCTCGCGTCCTGCAGACCTGGAGCAAGCGCGGGAAATAGTAAAAGAGTCCGTGGCAATTTATAACCATGAACGGCCACACCAGGCCCTGAAATACAAAACGCCCGATGATGTTCATCAGGCGTTTTACAGACAAAAAACTGTCAACCTATATCAGGACTAGTCA
>NZ_JBGDTY010000042.1:0-1567 GCF_046552515.1 Salmonella sp. SAL00653 | reverse complement strand
TGAAAAAGAATTAATTACCCGTCTCCAGAATCAGTATGAAAACTGCAACTTAACCATCCGTCGAGGCAGTCAGGATGGTCTGAGTATCGTCGGTGCTGCTGATGGCGATAAAAAACGTATACAGAGCATCCTGCAGGAAACGTGGGAAAGCGCTGACGACTGGTTTTATTAACATTGCGCTTAATGCTGGCGCGCATTTTTCAGAATACCGCAATTTGCGTATCCCTTTGATGCTGCTGCCGACAATTTTTAACCGCGTCTGTACATCGCCTGAAGGGAGAACAAAAATTGAGTAATTCAGCTTTGCAAAAGTCAGAAGATAGCTGGTATGACATTGTAAGAAGATCTGATGGCTGCGTGGTGTTTAGCTTTCCATCATCAGGCAGGCATCTTATCTATCGTGTAAATGGCATGGTATCTATGCGTCCTTTGCTGGATGATGAAGAAGTTTTTACTCCCAACGGTTTTATGCATTTTATTCGCCGTCTCGGCTACTGGGTAACACCACCTTCTGATAATATGAAATCAACGGCCTGAACAACCGTTAACCTTCTGCGCCACGGAGAATACCATGGCGCACGAATTACAACTCATCAAGCAGTCATCTGGAATTCTGATCCCCGCAACGCCGGAGACCAGTGATATTCTGCAATCAAAAATCAAACTCGGCGCCGTGCTGGTGGCTGAGTTCCGTCAGGTGAGGAATCCTGTATTCCATCGCCGCTTTTTCGCGTTGCTTAATCTTGGGTTTGAATACTGGGAACCCACCGGCGGCGCCATTTCTGCCAATGAGCGCAAACTGGTAAACGGTTATGCAAAGTTTCTCGCTGCATATGGCGGGAATGAAAGCGCATTACTGGATGCGGCTGAACAGTATCTGGAACAGATTGCAAACCGCCGGGTAACAAACGGGATTAGCCTGTGTAAATCATTCGATGCCTACCGCGCATGGGTGACGGTTGAGGCTGGTCACTATGACGCCATCCAGCTACCGGACGGCACCCTTCGCAAACATCCCCGCAGCATCGCTTTTTCCAGTATGGATGAGGTCGAATTTCAGCAGTTGTATAAATCTGCGCTTGATGTTCTCTGGCGCTGGATTTTATCACGTACATTCCGTACTCAGCGCGAGGCCGAGAACGCCGCCGCCCAGCTCATGAGCTTTGCGGGGTGATGGCGATGAAATACTCCTGGTTCCATCATCATGACTGCACAACCGAGCAGGCCGACACGCTGATATCGGATTATCAGAAGCGGGGCGTAAGGACAGAAAAGAGCCTGAACCCTGACTTCATTACCTGGACTGTCAGCGCGAAATTACCTGAATATGCACACCGGGTGCGGACGCCAAAATCCTTACGCCAAAAGGTCTGGGGGTGAGCATGGCTAAATTACCGCGCCGTAAGTGCGCAAACAAAGAATGCCGCCAGTGGTTTCACCCGATACGCGAGGGGCAGATCGTTTGCTCGTACCAGTGCGCCAGCGCCGTCGGCAAAGAACAAACCAGAAAAGCTCGCGAAGCCGCGCAACGTAAGGCGCAATCCCTTCAGCGCGCCGCTGAGAAAAA
>NZ_JBGDTY010000041.1:0-2326 GCF_046552515.1 Salmonella sp. SAL00653 | reverse complement strand
GTCTCTCATCCGCCAAAACATCTTCGGCGTTGTAAGGTTAAGCCTCACGGTTCATTAGTACCGGTTAGCTCAACGCATCGCTGCGCTTACACACCCGGCCTATCAACGTCGTCGTCTTCAACGTTCCTTCAGGAGACTCTAAGTCTCAGGGAGAACTCATCTCGGGGCAAGTTTCGTGCTTAGATGCTTTCAGCACTTATCTCTTCCGCATTTAGCTACCGGGCAGTGCCATTGGCATGACAACCCGAACACCAGTGATGCGTCCACTCCGGTCCTCTCGTACTAGGAGCAGCCCCCCTCAGTTCTCCAGCGCCCACGGCAGATAGGGACCGAACTGTCTCACGACGTTCTAAACCCAGCTCGCGTACCACTTTAAATGGCGAACAGCCATACCCTTGGGACCTACTTCAGCCCCAGGATGTGATGAGCCGACATCGAGGTGCCAAACACCGCCGTCGATATGAACTCTTGGGCGGTATCAGCCTGTTATCCCCGGAGTACCTTTTATCCGTTGAGCGATGGCCCTTCCATTCAGAACCACCGGATCACTATGACCTGCTTTCGCACCTGCTCGCGCCGTCACGCTCGCAGTCAAGCTGGCTTATGCCATTGCACTAACCTCCTGATGTCCGACCAGGATTAGCCAACCTTCGTGCTCCTCCGTTACTCTTTAGGAGGAGACCGCCCCAGTCAAACTACCCACCAGACACTGTCCGCAACCCGGATCACGGGTCCACGTTAGAACATCAAACATTAAAGGGTGGTATTTCAAGGCCGGCTCCATGCAGACTGGCGTCCACGCTTCAAAGCCTCCCACCTATCCTACACATCAAGGCTCAATGTTCAGTGTCAAGCTATAGTAAAGGTTCACGGGGTCTTTCCGTCTTGCCGCGGGTACACTGCATCTTCACAGCGAGTTCAATTTCACTGAGTCTCGGGTGGAGACAGCCTGGCCATCATTACGCCATTCGTGCAGGTCGGAACTTACCCGACAAGGAATTTCGCTACCTTAGGACCGTTATAGTTACGGCCGCCGTTTACCGGGGCTTCGATCAGGAGCTTCGCTTGCGCTGACCCCATCAATTAACCTTCCGGCACCGGGCAGGCGTCACACCGTATACGTCCACTTTCGTGTTTGCACAGTGCTGTGTTTTTAATAAACAGTTGCAGCCAGCTGGTATCTTCGACTGACTTCAGCTCCATGAGTAAATCACTTCACCTACGTGTCAGCGTGCCTTCTCCCGAAGTTACGGCACCATTTTGCCTAGTTCCTTCACCCGAGTTCTCTCAAGCGCCTTGGTATTCTCTACCTGACCACCTGTGTCGGTTTGGGGTACGATTTGATGTTACCTGATGCTTAGAGGCTTTTCCTGGAAGCAGGGCATTTGTTGCTTCAGCACCGTAGTGCCTCGTCATCACGCCTCAGTGTTAAAGTGAACCGGATTTACCTGGAACACACACCTACACGCTTAAACCGGGACAACCGTCGCCCGGCCAACATAGCCTTCTCCGTCCCCCCTTCGCAGTAACACCAAGTACGGGAATATTAACCCGTTTCCCATCGACTACGCCTTTCGGCCTCGCCTTAGGGGTCGACTCACCCTGCCCCGATTAACGTTGGACAGGAACCCTTGGTCTTCCGGCGAGCGGGCTTTTCACCCGCTTTATCGTTACTTATGTCAGCATTCGCACTTCTGATACCTCCAGCAACCCTCACAGGCCACCTTCACAGGCTTACAGAACGCTCCCCTACCCAACAACGCATCAGCGTCGCTGCCGCAGCTTCGGTGCATGGTTTAGCCCCGTTACATCTTCCGCGCAGGCCGACTCGACCAGTGAGCTATTACGCTTTCTTTAAATGATGGCTGCTTCTAAGCCAACATCCTGGCTGTCTGGGCCTTCCCACATCGTTTCCCACTTAACCATGACTTTGGGACCTTAGCTGGCGGTCTGGGTTGTTTCCCTCTTCACGACGGACGTTAGCACCCGCCGTGTGTCTCCCGTGATAACATTCTCCGGTATTCGCAGTTTGCATCGGGTTGGTAAGCCGGGATGGCCCCCTAGCCGAAACAGTGCTCTACCCCCGGAGATGAATTCACGAGGCGCTACCTAAATAGCTTTCGGGGAGAACCAGCTATCTCCCGGTTTGATTGGCCTTTCACCCCCAGCCACAGGTCATCCGCTAATTTTTCAACATTAGTCGGTTCGGTCCTCCAGTTAGTGTTACCCAACCTTCAACCTGCCCATGGCTAGATCACCGGGTTTCGGGTCTATACCCTGCAACTTAACGCCCGGTTAAGACTCGGTTTCCCTACGGCTCCCCTAT
>NZ_JBGDTY010000040.1:0-2465 GCF_046552515.1 Salmonella sp. SAL00653 | reverse complement strand
ATCGAGATACTCCGCATGCGCTGGCAGCGCCTCCGTATTTACCGCCGTCCGGGGTCGGTGTTGGTTGACTACCGCATTCTTCGTAATTACGTCCGCATTGAAGCAAAACGGGAGCATCGAAATGAATCTTGAGTCCTTACCGAAATATTTTTCACCTAAATCCATGATGCCCGGCGCAGTACCATGCGGAATAACGTCTGATACGCTGACTATTACTGACGTAATGGCATCCCTCGGGCTACTTACTGCAAAAGCCGCAGTGGGTATTGAATTGTATCTTGCAAAAGCTGGGGTTTTATCTTCTGAAAATATCATCGCCTATATCAGGCTATTAGCAGAGCAGCGTGCAGAACGGCATGGGGCATTACGGAAAATGGAAGAGGGTAAGCGTTCAAAATTTCTCGACACTATGGCGCGTTATGTATTTCGCGATTATTCCCTCAGCGCGGCCAGCCTGGTGACGTGCAGTAGCTGTCATGGTGCTAAATTAATTGATGCTGAGGTTTTCACGAACAAGGTTACCTATCCGGATGGTAAGCCACCAAAATGGGTAAAAGATACGAAAGGTATTTCTCCGTCCGACTGGGAGGTGTGGAAATCAGTTCGTGAGCAGGTGCGCGTAGTGTGTAAGGCGTGTGATGGCAAAGGCCATGTGAAAAATGAATGTCGTTGCCGGGGACGCGGAGAAATTCTCGATAAGAAAAAATCTGAGTTGCAGGGCGTGCCGGTTTATAAAAAATGCCCAAGATGCAAGGGAAGAGGCTACCCACGTCTCAAAGATACCGAGATTTTTAAAGCACTAGGAGTAACGGAAATGGTATGGCGGTACAACTATAAACTGTTTTTCGATCGGCTGGTGGAGCATTGCCATATTGAGGAATCGTATGCAGAAAAGGTTCTGGGAAACGTGACTCGATGACCAAAATAATTTAGCTATTGCAAACTTAACGGAAAATGGCTAACCTGATTCCAACGATGGGTTATTATGCCTGTGACGTTACAAGAATTAAGAACCTCGCCTCGGCGGGGTTTTCTTTTATGGATTCCCGACGCCAATAAGACAAAGTGCGGGGAGTGATGCGGAGTCTACATGTTCCAGCCGACCGCAAAGCTCACACAGGCAGGACCACAATCTGATACCGCGATAGCTTTTGCTGATCGCGCCGGAGCGGTAACCGGCAACAATTTAAGCCTCGGTGATTGCCGGGGCTTTTCTGTTTGTGCCGTCCGGAATAATCCCTCTGAGTTTTGTCGTTGATCCACCGGGCGGCCTTCCTACTTCACACTGCGCCATCCGAGCTATCGGAGGTGAGGCTTATGAAAATGCACAACGATCCCCATTCAATGGACTCACAATCTATTTTTGCTGGCTCACAATTACTGCCAATGGAAAAAACTTCTCATTTGGCTCTGAGCGTCGGATTTCGCTCTCACTTAGCGTGAGTCCACGTCCGATTTCAGTTGCAGTTATTGTGAGCCAAAATTTGCGCTGATTGCGAGTCTGACTTTTTTCGATTGTGAGTCGTTACAGATAGCCGCCGGGCCAGACACCACAACGGTACCAGGTGGCGTTATGTGCTAGAAACCGAAATTCTTGAACATCTCATTACTACTCATATCGTTGGCTGGCGCACGGCTCATCGACTCCATCTGCTTGATCAACCCTATGCTAGCACCAACAGGCCCCCCGACGCTGAAACCGACGCTGCTGGAGCGGGTTTTGCTGGTGCTACTGCTGTGGGTTTGACTACGGGTGTTACAGTTGCTTTGGTGTGTCCGTGTGAGACCATTTTCGCTGAGCTGGCTATCTTCACTTTGGGTGCAGTTTCCCTGTGACTGGCTGTGACTGTCTCCTGTGGTGTGGTTGCGGCTATCCGTGTGCCACTCGCTATAGCCTCCCGCCGGCGCAATGATTCCGACTGATGTACCGTGGGTGGCATAGGGAGGCATGACCATGCCACTACAGCCACCGAGCAGTAACGCGGTGCCGACGATAAAAATGAACTTACCCAGAGCGGTGTTTTTCATTAGTTCCTACCTATTTCTTCTCGTTGGTTATTTCTATGCCCTGCCTTGGCAGGGCTCGCTATTATTCATTCTTCAACTGTGAGATCAAGTTATTTTAATTAAATCGGTATTATTCTTAATTGTGTTCTTTATGAATAAATATCCTCCGGCATAGCCGGAGGATATTTATTATTTCCCCTCATAACTGAGAGGCCCCACACAACCAGAGGGGGATGAATGTCCGAATCGATTTCTGGTACTGGGTTAGCAGGTGGCATCCTGACAGGAGCCAGTGTCTATGGACTGCTGACCTGTATTAGCTCAGACCTGAACTGGTTACTGTGTTGTAGCATCGTGGGATTTTGCATTTTTTGATGAGTGTCAATTACTAAATTCGTAGGCGATTCTTGGAGGTGCTGCGTGGCCCATCTCTTTTAAAATAATATTGGTATACTCGA
>NZ_JBGDTY010000039.1:0-3186 GCF_046552515.1 Salmonella sp. SAL00653 | reverse complement strand
GCCGTTCCCGTCGTGGACGACTTCACCCGCTTAAAGCCGGTGATTGCCGCCGCCATTCACCATCACCGCCTTAACGCTTAATTCCCGGAGGGATCCATGACCATTGCCATTACCGACGTCGTCCTGCGTGACGCCCACCAGTCCCTGTTCGCCACCCGCCTGCGCCTTGATGACATGCTGCCGATTGCCGCCGCGCTCGATGACGTGGGCTATGGCTCGCTGGAGTGCTGGGGCGGCGCCACCTTTGACGCCTGTATCCGCTTTCTCGGCGAAGACCCGTGGCTGCGCCTGCGCGAGCTTAAAAAGGCCATGCCGAAGACTCCCCTGCAGATGCTGCTGCGCGGCCAGAACCTGCTCGGCTATCGCCACTACGCCGATGACGTGGTGGAACGCTTCGTCGAACGCGCCGTCAAAAACGGCATGGACGTCTTCCGCGTCTTCGACGCCATGAACGACCCGCGCAATATGAAGGCCGCCCTGCAGGCGGTACGCAGCCACGGGGCGCACGCCCAGGGCACCCTCTCCTACACCACCAGCCCGGCCCACACCCTGCAGACCTGGCTGGATTTAACGGAGCAACTGCTGGAAACCGGCGTCGATTCCATCGCCATCAAGGATATGTCCGGCATTCTCACGCCGATGGCGGCGTATGAGCTGGTCAGCGAAATCAAAAAACGTTTTGAGGTGCGTCTGCACCTGCACTGCCATGCCACCACCGGGATGGCGGAGATGGCCCTGCTGAAGGCTATCGAGGCGGGTGTTGACGGCGTGGACACGGCGATTTCCTCCATGAGCGCCACCTACGGCCACCCGGCCACCGAAGCGCTGGTGGCAACGCTTGCCGGCACGGAACACGACACCGGGCTGGATATCCTGAAGCTGGAAAATATCGCCGCGTACTTCCGCGAGGTGCGCAAAAAGTATCACGCCTTTGAAGGCCAGCTGAAGGGCTACGACAGCCGTATTCTGGTGGCCCAGGTACCGGGCGGAATGCTCACCAACCTGGAAAGCCAGCTGAAGCAGCAGAACGCGGCGGACAAACTCGACCAGGTGCTGGCGGAAATCCCCCGCGTGCGCGAGGACCTCGGCTTTATCCCGCTGGTGACCCCCACCTCACAGATTGTCGGCACCCAGGCGGTGCTCAACGTCCTGACCGGCGAGCGCTACAAAACCATCGCCAAAGAAACCGCTGGCATTCTGAAAGGCGAATACGGCCACACCCCGGTGCCGGTGAACGCCGCGTTACAGGCCCGCGTGCTGGAAGGGGGCGCTCCGGTGACCTGCCGCCCGGCGGATTTACTCAAACCGGAACTGGCTGAACTGGAAGCGGACGTCAGGCGCCAGGCGCAGGAGAAGGGCATCACTCTGGCGGGAAACGCCATCGACGACGTGCTCACCGTGGCGCTGTTCCCGCAAATCGGCCTCAAATTCCTTGAGAACCGCCACAACCCGGCGGCGTTTGAGCCACTGCCGCAGGCGGAAGCCGCGCAGCCGGTGGCAAAAGCAGAGAAGCCTGCCGCCTCCGGTATCTATACCGTGGAAGTGGAAGGCAAAGCCTTTGTGGTGAAAGTCAGCGACGGCGGCGATATCAGCCAGCTTACTACGGCTGTTCCGGCGGCCTCTTCCGCACCGGTTCAGGCTGCCGCCCCGGCAGGCGCCGGCACCCCGGTCACCGCGCCGCTGGCGGGCAACATCTGGAAGGTGATTGCCACCGAGGGCCAGACGGTGGCCGAAGGCGACGTGCTGCTGATTCTGGAAGCCATGAAGATGGAAACCGAAATCCGCGCCGCGCAGGCCGGCACCGTCCGCGGTATCGCGGTGAAGTCCGGGGACGCGGTTTCCGTCGGCGACACCCTGATGACGCTGGCGTAACGGAGAACTGAAATGGAAAGTCTGAACGCCCTGCTGCAGGGCATGGGGCTGATGCACCTTGGCGCAGGCCAGGCCATCATGCTGCTGGTGAGCCTGCTGCTGCTGTGGCTGGCGATTGCGAAGAAGTTCGAGCCGTTGTTGTTGCTGCCGATTGGCTTCGGCGGGCTGCTCTCCAACATCCCGGAAGCGGGCATGGCGCTGACCGCGCTGGAGAGCCTGCTGGCGCATCACGACGCCGGGCAGCTGGCGGTGATTGCCGCGAAGCTTAACTGCGCGCCGGACGTGCACGCCATCAAGGAGGCGTTAGCGCTGGCGCTGCCGTCGGTGCAGGGCCAGATGGAAAATCTGGCGGTGGACATGGGCTACACGCCGGGGGTGCTGGCGCTGTTCTATAAAGTGGCGATTGGCTCCGGTGTCGCGCCGCTGGTCATCTTTATGGGAGTGGGCGCGATGACCGACTTCGGCCCGCTGCTGGCCAATCCGCGCACCCTGCTGCTGGGGGCGGCGGCGCAGTTCGGTATCTTCGCCACGGTGCTGGGGGCGCTGACGCTGAACTACTTCGGCCTTATCAGCTTCACCCTGCCGCAGGCGGCGGCCATCGGCATTATCGGCGGCGCGGACGGCCCGACGGCTATTTACCTGTCGGGCAAGCTGGCGCCGGAGCTGCTGGGGGCCATCGCGGTGGCGGCGTACTCGTATATGGCGCTGGTGCCGTTAATCCAGCCGCCGATTATGAAAGCGCTGACCACGGAGACGGAGCGGAAAATCCGCATGGTGCAGCTGCGCACGGTGAGTAAGCGGGAAAAAATCCTCTTCCCGGTAGTGCTGTTACTACTGGTGGCGCTGCTGCTGCCGGACGCCGCGCCGCTGCTGGGGATGTTCTGCTTTGGCAATCTGATGCGCGAAAGCGGCGTGGTGGAGCGTCTGAGCGACACGGTGCAGAACGGGCTGATTAACATCGTGACCATCTTCCTCGGGCTGTCGGTGGGCGCGAAGCTGGTCGCGGATAAGTTCCTGCAGCCGCAGACGCTGGGCATTCTGCTGCTGGGTGTGATTGCGTTCGGGATTGGGACGGCGGCCGGGGTGCTGATGGCGAAGCTGCTGAACCTGTGCAGTAAGAACAAAATCAACCCGCTTATCGGTTCGGCGGGGGTGTCGGCAGTGCCGATGGCGGCCCGCGTATCGAACAAAGTGGGGCTGGAATCAGACCCGCAGAACTTCCTGCTGATGCACGCGATGGGCCCGAACGTGGCGGGGGTTATCGGTTCGGCCATTGCGGCGGGCGTGATGCTGAAGTACGTGCTGGCGATGTAA
>NZ_JBGDTY010000038.1:0-3216 GCF_046552515.1 Salmonella sp. SAL00653 | reverse complement strand
GGGCGTTTGAACTCAGTCATCATTACGTTCTCCGGATTTAAGTCTGGAACGTGTCAACGCTATTCAGGACGGGTCACGTGGCACAAAAAAGCCCCGCCATCTCTGGCGGGGCAAGGCAAGGAGCTTATTAGCTATTTAATGCGGAGCGTTCGTTAATGGCGATACGCTGCGGCGCAATGGTTTCCGGCTCGTTACGGGTTAAATCAATATGCAGCAGGCCGTTGGTAAACGTCGCGCCGGAAACTTCCATATTCTCAGCCAGCGTAAAGCTCAGGCTAAAAGGCTGCATGACCAGGCCCTGATGTAACCATTTGGGCTCGTTTTCCGGCTGTTCCGGCGTACCTTTCACCGTCAGGCGCGTGCCTTCCAGTTGAATATCCAGATCTTCCTGACGGAAACCGGCTAACGCTAAGGTAATGCGATAATGGTTATCGTCGCTTTTTTCGATGTTATAGGGCGGGAAGCTCTGGCTTTCGCCGCTGTTTTGCAGCGCATTGGCCAGCTTGTCAAAACCGATCCATTGACGCAGCAGTGGGGATAAATCGTAGTTACGCATAATCATTTCTCCTTCTAAGAAGCGAGTTTTTACCTTCACACTTTACGTGCGAATATGCTCCCTGACGGCGAGCATGGGATGACAGGCCGCGCAACGCGACCCGACGGAATCAGTTAATTTCGATACGGCGCGGTTTGTTCGCTTCCGGAATCACGCGCTCCAGTTCGATATACAGCAGCCCGTTGACCAGGTTTGCGCCGCGAACGTGAATGTTCTCCGCTAACTGGAACTTACGTTCAAAGTTACGCTCGGCAATGCCCTGATACAGGTAAGTACGTTCTTTCTGCTCGTCCGCATGAGCGCCTTTTACCACCAGTAAATTATCCTGGGCAGTAATCTCCAGTTCGCTTTCCGCGAAACCGGCAACGGCAATGGCGATGCGGTAGTGGTTTTCGTCTACCAGCTCAACGTTGTACGGAGGGTAGCCGCCATTACTTTGGCTTTGGTTATTTTCAAGCAGGTTAAACAGACGGTCAAAACCAATGGCAGAACGGTACAGCGGGGATAAATCAAAGTTACGCATAATCATAAACTCCTGAAATCAGCGAGAATGTCAGACCTTCCATCATGGACAGGCCAAGATTGCCAGAACACCCATCAGGCGTGCCCTTCTATTCACTACGTCTTATAAATGGGTCTGAATACGTACTTTTCAAGTATTTTAATCCGACTTTTTTTTGCAGTTTATTGGCTATTGCATAGACTGGTTGGGACAGCACTGATTGTTAAAGTGCGATTACCGCCACAGTGCCACGTACTGGTGATGTTATTTTTAGCAACGGATCGCTATAACTCATCATGCAAATAACGACAACCAATAGATGAATGAGTGATGATAAAAAACGTGTGGTTAACGCTGATAATATGGAATGGGATGCTTTTATTAAGCGGTTGTTCAAGCGTCATGTCGCACACCGGCGGTAAAGAGGGTACTTATCCTGGCACGCGCGCCAGCGCTACGATGATCGGTAACGATGAGACAAACTGGGGCACAAAATCGTTGGCCATCCTGGATATGCCGTTTACCGCCGTGATGGATACGATCCTTCTGCCGTGGGACATCTTCCGCAAAGACAGTTCGGTAAGATCGCGCGTCGAGAAAAGCGAGGAGGAGACGAAAATGACCAATGCCGTCATCCCCCCGGCGAAGATGCCTCCTCCCTGATTTATCGCCCGGTTTCCGTCACCCATAGCTGACGGAACCCTTTCACCTCTTCCATCCATGCGACGTGTCGCCCATCCGGTGAAAAAACGACGGCGTCCGCAGACGGCGGGTTGTCGTGCCTGGCGGTTAAGAAGTCGATCCTCCCACTTTGTGCGTCGCAGCAGGCAATCCGATTTTCCAGCACCAGTCCCAGCCATTTACCCGACGGATGCCAGTTAAACGCTGACTGTACGCCGGTCGCATGATGCGTTAACTGCCGGGGCTCGCCTCCCTGCGGCGATATCAGCCACAGTTGCGCTACGCCGTTATCGTCCCGCATCAAAAAGGCGATCGCCGTAGCCTGCGGATTACTGCGGACCCAGTGGCGTGGTTCGTTAGTGAGTCCAGGATAAACACGCTGGTGAGTAAAGGTAAGACGCCGCTGAACTACGCCCAACGGCGGCGATGGCATCGTTGATTCGGTTCCCGTCAGCGGCGTGTCGCCTGCCTGTTTCCAGCCGTTTTCATGACACGGTAAATCGACAATAAACAGCTCCGGGACTTTTTGGCCTGTCAGCGACAGCGTATCGCCAATAAAGGCGATCTGGCGGTTGCCCACCCAGCCCTCTTCATAGGCGCGGTTAATGTCATCGCTGCCAGGTCTCGGCGCAGGCGTCGTGCGGCTAACCAGTACGCACCAGTGGCTACCGCTGTATTCGCGCGGATGCTGAACCGGCACCGTAACCGGCCCATACGGCGCGGCCACGCCGACATTGCGCAGATCCAGCGCCGGATCTCGCTCATGCAGAACGTGGTCATTATAGGTAAAACTCACCAGCTCGCCGTTCGGGCTAAACACATGGACGTGGCTGCCGCCGCGCAGCGCGCCGGGAGTATACGGCGCAGTAATATCCATCGCATCGAGATTAGTCACGCCTCCCGGCGTTGCAATAACGCCCCGACGGTGGTGGAAATCGTAATGCCACGTCTCATCAGGGTTTTCAGGGCCATGAATAAACACATAGTGATTGTCGGCAGGATGCACCGTCACCACACCGACATGCGCGCCCTGCACAGCGCGATAAATCACCTCCACGTCGCCGGTATGCACATTGACACGCTCAATGGTCTTGCCCGTAAATGACGCGCCTGAAGGCCGTACATCAAAGACCAGCCACTGGCTGTCAGGTGTCCAGGTATTGGTGTTGGTAAGCTGGTGATGGCGCGGCGTAAAGGTGATTTGTTTCATAGGATGTCCTGATAAGAGACGATGCTCGTCATCATACTTCACACGGGCTTCACTTTCAGGCTTTAGCGTATCATTGGGATAACCAGGCCCGATGGCGCCTCGCCACCGGGCCGTCAGGGTCTTATTTCTCCTGCGCCAGCCGGATACTGCGCTCTATCACCGCCCGCCGGGCGTCACCCGCCGGCAGTAACTTCAGCATCATCTCCCAGGCCGCCACCGCCTCGCCAAAGCGCTGCTGCTCAAAGGCGTTAAACGCATACAGGCTTA
>NZ_JBGDTY010000037.1:0-4410 GCF_046552515.1 Salmonella sp. SAL00653 | reverse complement strand
TTTGAAGGGGAAGAATAGTGTTAAATAAAAGCACGGTGGCTTTATATTTGATATTCGCATTATGCGTGTTCGCGCTTTGCCTTTATATTTCCTTCAATAACCCAGTTACATCTGATGGAGCATCTTTATTTTTAGAAGCAAAAGATATGGCGGATGGAAACATTCTGCTACGAGGATGGACTCTTTCTACTGTATCGTTTTATTTCACTGAAGCGATATGGTATACGATAGTAATCAGGATTTTTGGTGACAGCATATACCTGATGTATGTGTTACCAGCCGTATTCTACACGATTACTATTATGCTGGACTTTGCTCTGTCACATACAGATGGGAAAATGAAGTGGTCAATCGCAGCGCTAATTCCATGCGTAATCATTTCATCTCCTATGGCATCAACCATGACACTAGGGACATGTGTACATGTAGGAACTATCATATTTGCTCTGGTGTGCTTAAATATGCTTAGGTGTGATAAACACACAATAGCTAAACTGGCATGCGTTACGACTCTCACTGTTGCATCTGTATTCAGCGACTCGATATTCAACTACTATATCACTATACCGATAGTTGTTACCTTTGTTGTGCATTTATTGATAAACAAAGACTTTAGCAAGTGGCGCTATGTATTTGCAGTTATTGTTGGTGTTGTCATAGCAAAGTTTCTTACTTTAGTAGCGAATTATTTTGGTCTACTGAACACTCCCGGGACTCAACCTCCAGCATTTGTTAGCTACGAGAATATACCATCTAACCTCAATCTTTTCATTGTTGGTATCATCCAGTATTTCGACGCCTTCATTTTTGGGAAACAGTTTTCTGTAAGCAATGCGATGATATTCAGCAGGTTTGCAGTGATGATATTCTGGTTAGCTCTTTTAGTTGTAGCTATCAAAAAAAGGTTTAAAGCGTCGTTTGTTGATACTGCATTATCCATTTCCTCAGTATTGCTACCAGTCGCATATGTAGCAAGTAATATGCCTGTAGACCTTGACACTACAAAGTATCTGGTTTTCTCTTTTATTACTGGATCCGCTCTAATTGCACGCTATCTAAATTCACAAGCCGAGCAAAGACTCTATGCTTTTGCTTCAACCATCATACTGATTTTTATTTTCATCCCAAGCGGAAGATACGAACTACCGAATTCGAGAGTACAAGATATTAGTAAATTTGTTCGTGATAATAACCTCGGTGATGGTTACGGCACATTCTGGGTTGCGTCTGCTGTGACTCTGTTTAAAAACGGAGACGTAAGGCCAATCACGTTTACTGATGAAAACAAAGCGGTTAGGTTAAACTGGCTGTCCAATAAAGCATGGTACGGTTTTAAATCAAGATATATCGTCACAGAGTTCAAGCATGATATTGATAAGATATTAAACCAGTATGGACGGGAAGGGCATATAAAAGAGATTGATAACGCATATATAATTTACTATGATGATGCAAGGATTGTTATAGAGTAGTCAACAAGGAGCCTGTCCATAATTCTGTGTAACTGCCACTGTATTAAAGGTGATCGCTCAGGCGGTCACCGACCTCAATAATAAAACGACTCATTGCCAGCCGCCAGTGCTGGATCGGCATACTCCACTTTTTTGAGACATCTTTGATCGCTAGATAAATAACCTTCCACACTGAGTCGTCTCCTGGGAATACCTTGCATTTATTATCTCGACCCGGATCACACTGTTCAGTGATTCGATAGCGTTTGTGGTGTAGATCGCCTGGCGGATATCCGGCAGGTAGCTGAAGAATGTGTTCAGGTTTTCCCAGTGCGCACGCCTGCTTTTGCTGATCTGCGGGTATTTGTCGTCACACACGCCCGCGAACACATTCAGCATCATCAGCGCCGCCTCTTCGGTAAACCGTCTTCAGACCACTGGTGACCGCCTTGTAGTCTTTCCAGGACACGTATTTCAGGCTGCTACGTACCATATGGATGATGCACAGCTGGATATGGGGCTGCGGATAGACGCTGTTTATCGCATCCGGAAAGTCTTTCAGGCCGTCCACACAGGCAATCAGGATGTCCTGAAAACCACGATTTTTCAGCTCCACCAGCACATTCAGCCAGAATGTTGCGCCTTCATTTTCGGTCAGTCACCTACCCGGCAGCGCTTTCTGGCCTTCGGTGTTGATACCCAGCGCCAGGAAGACAGTTCTGTTTATGACGCTGTCATGTTGACGGATTTTTACGACAATGCAGCCCATGTAAACGATGGGATACAGCGCATCCAGTTACCGGTTTTGCCACTCCGTAGCCTGCTCTTTTAGGGCATCTGTGACTTTGGATATCAATGTGAGCGACACATCGGCATCGTACATTTCTTTAAAGGTGGCGGCGATTTCGTGAGTGGTCATGCCTTTGGCATATAGCGATAAAAATCTGGCTGTCTATCTGCGTGAGCCGCGTCTGGTTCTTCTTAATCAACTGAGGTTTGAAGGTGTTTTCACAGTCACGCGGCGTGTTCAATTCAATCTCGCCATCACCGCAAAGCAGGATGTTTGACGAGTAGCCATTACGGATGTTTGAGCTTTATTGTGCATGTTTTTCTCATGCCCGGGATGGTCGGTCAGTTCTGCATTGCGCGCAGTTTCGACAGTAAGCTTCGTCAGCATCTGGGAAAACTGGTTGAGATCGGCTTTGGTTTTAAGGCCTTTAGCCAGTTCAGCAGCCAGCGCTTTGAGTTTATTTTCGTCCATAAATTGCCTGTCTCCGTTGTCGGAATGAACATATCAAAAACAGGCAGATACACAATTTAAATTACAGTCTCTGAGGCGGAATTATAGTTAATTACACCACTTAGGCTTGCTCCATATTACAGGCCCTAACCATATTTTTCCTTCCGCACCGTTATACAATATTTTTCCGTTTTTACTCTTTAATTCTGACTCTATTATTTTATCCGCCTTACCATCTTTTGTGTAATATAAAACCTCACCATTAATGCAGTACCAACTTGGTCTGGACAACCATGTTCTAGGAATTACAAATTTATCATAAGAGTCTGTGAGTTCAGAAGAGTGTACTTCTGCATCAATCGAGTTTAATAGTTGCATTCTCCAGAAATCCTCTCCATAAATATATTTTATTCCAGTTAGCCTTACAATTGAAATAATTTTTTTATTTATTTCTGAATTCATATTGGATTTATTATAACTAAAAGACTCTGCTTTTGTTGTATATAGTACTGGTGCTATTGCTGACATGCATATAGCCATTGCAATAGTTAATGAATATGAATACACATTATTTTTTATATTACTTTTAAAAATTTTAAAAATGGTGGCAAATACAGAAATTTTTAGTATACAAGTTGCCCAGAAAATATGGCGCCCTTTTGGGTTGAGGCATGATATAAGTAGCAGTCCTAAAACAAAACCTGTAGCTCCCAATGCACATAACAGATCTAGTCGACAAATACTAGTTTTAGTTTTTCTGCCATCAATCAAAATATGAAGAAATATTTTTAAGCCATATACAATAGTTGCAATAAATAAAAGTATATACAATAAGCCCATAAAGTAGAAAGGTGTCAATATTCCTATTGCATTACTTCCAACAGCCAAGCTAGAGGATGAAGAGTACACCAGGATTGACTTTAAAATTATAAAAAGATTGTCAATTGCTTTATCTGGAGATATTAACAACGATGCTTGAGAATAGTCGACCTTGAGTGGGAAATGTCTGCCTAAAAGATAATCATTTGCCATCTTGCCGATAACAAAAGATACAGCTATAGATAACATTGACACAACTGAAGTTTTTGATCTGAATATAATCAGTATGAATAAAATAAAAGGTGCTATAATAATCAAAGTTCTAATTGGTTGCTCTGCAGTCATTAGAATAACAGCAAGGGCAGAAATACACAAAAAACTCTTTTTGCTTTCTTGAATATATATGATAACCGGTAGGCATATCATAATAGAAAGTACTACATTCGAAAGATGCGATTCCTGACCAAGTAAAAAATCAATATCATCCATACCAAGCGGAATGAATAAGCAAGTTGATAGTAAAAGTGAAAAATATTTATTTCCACAATATTTAGAGATAATTAGATTGCAAATATAAAACCAAACGCAGATCGCTATTGCACCGCCTATTGCATAAGCCTTATATCCTGAAAAACCAATGTAGTTGGCTAAGGCTATGAATGGGCTTATTTTTAGCATAATAAGTTGGTTGCCGTAGAAAAAATCATGTGGAAGTAAGCCCCCTTCATCTCTTATGGCTGAAGCTAAAACTTGATATGCTGCTGAATCTGCGTGAAAAAAATTCGGATAAATATAAATGTGATGCACTAAGCCAATGACAAGGCCAATAATGATTACAGATACATGCCAAAAATAATTTTTTTTAAATTCCATCATTTTATTTGACCAACTTTCTTAATG
>NZ_JBGDTY010000036.1:0-4820 GCF_046552515.1 Salmonella sp. SAL00653 | reverse complement strand
ACCTGCTGCGCGTTAACCTTGCCATCTCATTCCGGTCTTCGTATGCCCCGGGCGGCTACTTCGTGGGCGTCCTGCCTTGATGACTCGTTGCTGCGTTTGATAGGTTAAGTATTATCGATTAAATCGATATATGTCAATTAAATTTGATGATTAATTTTACAGGGAAGATTAAGAAAGCGAGATGTGGGTGAATTAATGACATAAAAAAACCGCCAGTTAAGGCGGTTAGTAGTTTTAAAGCTGGTTTAGCGAGAAGGAGGCTCGATTTTTCTGCGTCTTTGGTATTCAGCCATGAAATCGTCTAGTTCTTGAAGTCTGGCGCCTGCCAGCTCAATAAAACGGTCTTGTTCAACAGTCGGTAGCTGATCAAATATTTCTAAGAGCCGCTTTTGTCGGTCATTGAGATCTGTTGGACCACCTTGTGTTAGACGTTCAGGCACATCCGATTCCTCATCATCCTCCATGAAGAACCAATACAACGGCTTACCCGTGGCCTTAGGTAACAACTCTAAGATATCTTTTCGGGGAAGAATGCCGGACTGACACCAACCATTAACTGATTGAGAGGTAGCGCCGACTCTACGACCTAACTCAGATTGGGTGATCCCAGTCTCATTAAGCACTCTTTGTAAACGCTCTCCAAAGTTCATTTTTCGTTCTCGCACAATTACATGGTTTCATTATACAGATTTTTTCTGTAGGTATAGCTATCGAAATAATTTGACAGTATCGATTAAATTTGAATAATTGGTTGTATCTTCACTCAATGAGACCGACCAATGAAAGTAACTGTTCAACGCAAGATCCTTTCCGTGTGTAGCCAGGCTGAGTTGGGACGCCGACTTGGTCGCCGTGCTCAGACCGTTAACGGCTGGTTTAAAAACAAAGTTCCCGGCGAACTTGTAGTTCGAGTGGCAAGAGCTATTGACTGGAAAGTCACCCCACACGAACTGCGTCCTGATCTCTACCCAAACCCAACCGATGGCTTACCAAGCCAAGAGGCATCAGCCAAATAACCATAGAGGATATTTACCCATGGAGAACGCAATTGCACGAAAGTTAGACCCACCAGAAATCAACCCGGTTGAGATAGAGAGTGTCCTGCTCAACCGGCTTGCATCAGTAGGGCAGAAATCATACGCCGAGCATATGGGCATCAGCGAGTCGACAGTCAGCAGGCGTAAAGCTGAGGGATATTTCTGCAACATGGCGAAAGAGCTGGCTTTTCTTGGGATTCAGGCCGCGCCACCTGAGGCGGTACTGGTATCCAGAAACTATCTCACAGCTGTAGAGATTCTTGCTGATGCCGGGCTAAAGGCTGAACGAGCCAGGCCGGATGCGCTGGGGTGGGACTGAAAATGACAGCAACCAAAAAGGCGAAAGCCGCGGTGAGGGGTCACCAACGGCTTTCTGGTGCAAAAACGGTAGGTAATTGCGGAGATGAGTATGTCAAATACCGCTGAAATATACAAATTCCCTGCGCCGGTACCGACGCAACAGGAGTGCCGTATGGCTGATCTGGAAAATGGCTATTTACGTTTAGCTAATCAGATCCAGGACGCCTTGTGTATCGTTGAACTATCGGGGCGTGAGTTCCGTGTTTTGAATGCGATTATCCGGCTGACTTATGGCTGGTCGAAAAAATCAGATCGTATTGCCAACAGCCTCATTGCAGATAAGACAACACTGAAGGTAAAGCACGTATCCGAAGCGGTGCTGAGTCTTGCCTATCGTAACATCATTATCCTGCGCCGTATTGGTCAAACAAGATACATAGGGATTAATACAAACCTGGATAAATGGGCTTATTCCAAGCCACATTGCTCAAAATGTCCGGTGTCTTTTCCTGATGATGAAATTGCCACATGGATTATTTCTGTACCCGAAACCAGGGATAGTTATCCCCGAAAAGGGGGAAGGGCATCCCCGAAAACGGGGATAGTTATCCCCGAAAAGAGGGAAGGGCATCCCCGAAAACAGGGAACACCAAAGACATTATTCCAAAGACAAATATAAAAGATCTAACCCCCTTTAATCCCCCTAAGGGAAAAGTGAAGTTTGATCCGTTGAGTATTCCTGTTCCCGAATGGCTGAATGCTGCGTCGTGGAACGAATGGGTCACCTACCGCCAGCAATCCGGAAAGCCCATAAAAACCGAACTGACGGTAACAAAAGCTTTCAGGCTTCTGAAGGAGTGCCTGGATGAAGGCCACGATCCGGTAAACGTCATCAACACAAGCATTGCCAACGGCTACCAGGGACTATTCAAACCGAAGTTCGCTCTCAACGACCGAAGAGCTGGCAGAGATGTGAACCACATTTCTGCGCCAGACAAAACCATTCCTACCGGATTCAGGGGGTAACGATGAAAAACGTAATCGGTACTGGCAGTGCGCTTGATCGCCTCAAAAGAATTATCCCAGCCAGTGTGCAGCCGAAATTCTCGACTGCTGATGAGTGGCGGGCATGGCAGGAAGCCGAAGGGCGTAAACGCAGTGAAGAGCTTGACAGGATGAATCAGAAATCCCGCACCGAGAAGATTTTCGAGCGATCTGGCATTCAGGATCTCCATCGTAGCTGTACGTTTGCTAACTACGAAGTAAGCGGGGAGGGGCAGCGAAAAGCGTACACGATGGCAAAAAGTTATGCCCAGAACTTCGGTAGTGGATTTGCGAGCTTTGTGTTCAGCGGTGGTCTGGGAACCGGGAAAAACCATCTTGCGGCGGCAATCGGAAATCATCTGCTGGCCGGCGGTCATAGCGTTCTGGTGGTAACCATTCCTGACCTGATGCTCAGGGTTCGTGAGTGCTACGACGGTGGGCAATCAGAAGCGTCCCTGCTTGATGACCTTTGCAAAGTTGACCTGCTGGTACTGGATGAAGTCGGTATTCAGCGCGGAAGCAGTGGTGAGAAGGTCATTCTCAATCAGGTTATCGATCGCCGTCTCTCATCGATGCGACCTGTTGGCGTTCTGACGAATCTTAACCACGAGGGGCTGTTGGATTCACTGGGCGCGAGGGTTATCGATCGCCTCCAGATGGACGGAGGGATGTGGGTGAATTTTGACTGGGGAAGCTACCGGAAAAACGTTAGCCACCTCCGGATCGTGAAATAAGGGGTTAAAAATGGCCCGACCTAAAACACACAGAGAACGGATGATTATTCTTGAGCGGATTATCGGTCTGGTGAAAGAGCAGGGGCGCATCACGACGAACGACGTCGTTGCGATGTTCGGCGTGCACCGAACCACGGCGGAGAAATATCTGCAGATCGCGTTAGTGCGCGGAGGTTTCATCCGCCACGGGCGGTGCGGCGTTTTTCGTGATCAGCGGGCAGTAATTGATTATGACCTGAAGCGTTATAGCTGCAACAAGACAACCGGATTTTCAGCGCTACCGGCACTGGAGAAAAGCCAGGTAATGCAGGTTCATGGAGCACCCAAAATGAGCATCAACAAGGGGGGAGTCCAATGAGCAACATCGACAAACAGGCAGTAACAGCAAAAACAAAAGAACTGGCATCCTTCATGGTTGAGCGATTCAGTATGAATCCTGTCAGCTGCAAATTGCTGAATGAGGCATGGGAAAAAGAATTCCCTGACGAAGTGGCTATCGCTGAGCGAATGCTGGCGCTGCTGGATGAGCTGAAGCATTACAAATCTCGTGAAGAGCGAGTTACAAAGCTGGTTCTGGATAACTCGACAAGCTGGGACGCTCTCTACAAGAAGCTGTAAGCCGCAGAGCGCCAAAACGGATATCTACGCGAGCAGCGTGACGAATGGGAGCGCAAGGCAATCAGTAATTTTGAAGAGTGCGCGGAAATGTCGGCACGAATTGAAGAACTTGAAGCCCAGAGGAAGCTGGCTTTCACTGCCAGTAACCGTTGGGCGGATAAATTCAGGGAAGCAGAGAAACACATAGCAGAACTGGAGGCAAAACTTGAAACTGCCGACAGGTTGCAGGATGGCGCATTCCGTTCCGGCCTGAAAGCCGGGTTCAGCTATGGGCAGACAGATGACCAGTCCGGGTTCATGCAATGCATGTCTGCATACAGCCCCCGCGCTGGCATCAAGGTTAAGGAGTGAGCATGGCTACTTTGACGAAACAGGAAAAAGCTTGGGTAAAGAAACTCAATAAGCTACTGGCGGAGTGTCCCTCAAATCGGATCGCGTTTGCGACGACTGGCGATTGTGAAGTATCGCTATTTGATGTGACGCGCTATGACGAAATTTTTGATGAAGTAGAGAAGGGGAAAAGCGAATTTATCCCTTCCGCTATGCGTATCGGCGCAACCTTTAATGAGTGCCTGACATTCCCTAATCAGGTTGAAAGCACGGCAGGCTGAGGGCTAACCCATGACCACTATTACCAAAGAACGCGCAGAGCTTAAGGCGTTCATCGCTGGATTCCTTTCCGACCCAGCGCATGATAATCAGTCATCACGCAGCATGACTGCTGAAGTGTTTCGTATCGCGCTGGCCTCGCTGGACGCTGACCAGCCAGTGCCGGAGAAAATACCAAAAGGTCTGGCGGGTCAAATTGTCGGGCTGCTGGCGCACAATATTGGCGATAAGCTCCTTGCTCAGAAAATATGGAACGCCTGTCGCGCCGCCATGCTCAACGGAGGTAAATCGTGAAACACCTATATGCCGGTCCTGTGATCGGCATTAATGAAAAATCAAAAAATACGAATCAGTGATTTGTAATCAACATTTCTTAGGTTTGTAGATATGCGAATAATAACCAGGAAGAAACCTGCGTTCACTGACCTGTACCAGACTGGTGTTCTGACGCGTATAGCAGCCGTTAAGACTGACAGTG
>NZ_JBGDTY010000035.1:0-5265 GCF_046552515.1 Salmonella sp. SAL00653 | reverse complement strand
TTGCTCATCGTTTTCTCCAGTGGCCCCGCAGCGGGCCATCGCTAATATTCAGTTTGCCTGTGCTGGCAGATTTCTAAGTTTCCGGACGCCGATCATTGCGGTGGCTACGTAGCTGGTGGCCCGGTTAACTACTTCAACAGGCACCTTTACGCCATCCACTACAACGGTGTAATTGGTAACGTGCTTTTGTCTGCCGTAATCGCCGAACTTTTCATGATGCGCCGCCAGTGCAACATCACATGCGCGACGGCCCAATGGCGATTGCTTACTGCGATTTATAAGGCGCATAAAACCTCCTCAGGCGGGAGGGCGTAACCCCTCCCGATGCAATTAGCCGATGTATTCCGGTTTCATATCGTCCAGGGTGACGCGGTACTTATCGTGCAGTTCGTCGCCAAGATGACGTTTAGCAGCGCCAAGCGTGCTTTCAGCTTTAGCAAACATCTCTGCGGCTTCCGGTTCGCCAGGGTTTGGAATTGAGTTGATCACTGCCTCGACTTTGTTCTGTGCATCGACCTGGTAATAGCGCTTCACTGCTTTGTTTTTTAATTCGGTGAACAGCGCAGTACCCAGCAACGCTTTCTGTGATTCGATATCCGCACGGATTGCTTTTGCCTGATCAACGGAACTTGCTGTATCAATGCGTTCGCGAAGATCGTCGGCAACAGCATCAACGTTAGCTGCCGACTCCTGCGCGCTGGTCCTGGTGCTAACCTCGCTGGTGATTTCCTGTACGCTCATGCGCTGGACTGGAGCAGGGTTAATCTCGCGTTCTTCTCGTTGCTCAACCTCATCAGGGCTGTACACGCCGAGGATCACTTCCGGGCAGTACAGGCGAGCCCAATATTTAACGCCCAGATAGGCAATTTGCTGTTTAGGGTTTGAAACCCATAGCGGAGAATTGCGGGTAACAACGCCGGAGAGGTAAAGAGGTTCTCCCCAGGTGATTTCAGATTCACCTCGCAGAATGGCACCAACCTGAACGAACAGGCCGATCTCGTCCTCATCTGTCCAGCCACGAACGCGCTCAGTGACGGTGTACTTCCCATTTTTACCGTTTTTATCGCGTGTGATTTCCTGTGTCCTGGTGCAGCGCTCCCAGTCACCCCCATAGCGGTAATGAAAACGGCCATGAATGGCACTGGAGCTTGCGATTACTGCGTTGACCAGTTGTGCCTCGTAACCAAGAACACCGTTAACCAGGTGTGTTTTCTGCGCCACAGCGTAAGGGTTCATGCCCCATTGCATAGCCTGCATGACGATAGCCATACAGTCGGCTGGTTTCCCTGCAAGGTGTGCCGGTACCGTCACCTGTGAGTCTGCCATCAGGTTAGCGAAAGCTGTTAACTGACCCAGTGCCTGAACGTTAAAAATTGCGTTACTGGCAGAAATGGTGTTTGGTGCCTGCTGCTCAGTGGTAACAATATTTGTGTTTTCCATGATTTTCCCCTTATGCCTGTACGCGCAACGCTTCAAGGCGGCGCACATCAAAATCGTTCAGTTCGTCGGTGTAGTCTTCTGTGATAGGCGCTGACCATTCACCAGTGTCGAAGCCGTTTGCTATCTCTCGCATTGTTTTGCGGTATTCCAGCATGCCAAGTTCCAGCAACTCGGTAGACGCCTCAATGATGGCGACCCAGTGGTAGTTCTCGTCTTTGTTGACGAAAATCCAGAAAAACTGGTCCAGCGCCGCAGTTTCGCAGTACATGGCCGCGCTCAGGTGATAGTCCCGATCGATGATTTCCCGGTGCAACTTCGCACGCAGGCCTTCCTGCTTGATGTTCCACATGCTGATAGTTTTCAGGTCGGCGCCAATGCGCAGGCCGCCCATATCGAGCTCAAGGTCAGGGCGTACCCGAACTTCCAACCCGGTTTCCTCATCAATCCCAAAATAGCTAACCTCGACAGCGCGGCTTGGGTGAGTCAGCAATTTGCCGGCGGTCGGGTGCTCCAGCAGGGCTTTCTGAATGTTCAGCGCGGTGCTGAGCTGTTGGCGGGTGACCAGCACTTTCCCTTCGGTGTTCTCCCGCCACGCATCCAGCAATTCGTCGGCGAATACCACTGCCGGGTTGACTGATTTCACGGCCTGAATCAGATCGGCCTTCGTGCCAGAGACTTTCAACGGCGACGATTTTTGCGCTTCCTGAGCGACCAGGTCAGGGTTGATTATTGCCAGTTGCTCCAGCAGCGCGTCACGGCTGCCGCTGGTTTTAACCGGCGCGGGCAGGGTGGCGTTGTACTCTTTGATGCAGGCTTTCATCGCCGTGGCTGTATGTTTGGTGCCGTTTTCAATGCGCTGGAATTCTTCGGGAAGCTGCTCATACGATGCATAGGTTTCATCTACCGAAGCTCCAAGCGGCATCTGCGACGGCAGGGTGGCGTTGTACTCTTCCAGCAGCGCTTTGATATCGTCAGCACTCAGCAGCGCTGGCAGGCTGGCGTTGTGCGCGTCGATGAACTCGCGCAGGGTGGCGGTGGTGGTGAAAGCACCCTCAGGGATCTCCGGCTCTACGCTGAACTCCGCTTCGAGGTTTTCCGGCTGTAGAGCCAGAACATGTACCAGGTTGCCCATATCAAGCACTGGAGAGCGCTCTTTGACGATAGTCTTCTCTACGTGACGCGCGTTAAAGTACATCAGCGACACGCGAGCATCTTTCACCTGAGTTGAGCTGATCCCGTTGGCGGCGTGGTAAACCTCGTTTGGTACACCTTCATAGCGGCCCGGCTCGAAGTATTCCGGCCAGGCTGCTTCTGGCTCTTCTTGTTGCGATTCCGGTACGTTTTGTTGCGCCTCAGGTTCAGATTGGCTCACAGAATCGTTGTTCTGGTGCGTCTCAGCCTGATTCTGGTTCTCTACGGTAACTGCTTCTTTACCAGTACCCAGATCGCCTTCGCCTGCCTGCACCGCATCACCAGCCTGTTTTTCATCACTGTCAGCTTTTTGAACCTGCACATTGCTGGTGGTCTCCGGATTCGTTTCTGTGCCATGAGTTGATGAGTTCTGCATTAAAGCGGACACGTCGAAAATACCGTTGCCAACATTTTTAACCAGTTCAGGTTCGGTGGTCGGCTGGCTTGTCCCGGTCTTCACCCATTTTGGGTCGTTCGGGTCGCTGATGCCTTCCACATATTCACCGCGCGCGGCGGCAAGCTGTCGGTTGGCTTCTTCTACCGCGTCTTTTTCCGGAGTGTGTCGGGCAGCCGTGAGAGCTTCCTCGGTGGGGTTCTCGTGATCAGTCTCCGTTAAGTTGGCGTTGATATACCCCTGAAGGCGTCCGGGGTAGTGATAAAACTCAGGGTGTGCGCTTCGGATCAGCGCGAAAATAGCGGCGCGGGAATAATCCAGGATACCGGGCGTTGCGCGAAGTGCTGCGGACCATTCTTTGAACGGACTTTCCTTTTTCTTTACGATTTCTTTTGCGCGACGGTAAACGCTGCCAGGTAGCTCATAGATATTAAAGTCCATAGGCAAAGTGGCCATTGCAATCTCTACGTCCAGAGTATCGAGAGTATGTTCGTAATCAGGGTTACGGTCAGTCTTATTGCCACCGCCAGCGTTGGCGCCGCTTTCAGTGCGTTGAATAGCCGATACACGGTTGCCTTTCGCCCACTCCTTAACGAGCAAACCGCGATCGATATGCTCCGTCTCGAACCATGTTTTAAGGAACTGGATAACAGTCTCCAGTTCAGGAGTTTTTCCATCGACAGGGAATATTTTTTTAACGGCATTCACTATTTTGTGAATGTCATGTTCAATGGCTTTCTTGAACGCTTCAACATTCTCGGCGGCAAGCAGCAGGTTCTGGACATATGAATTATCGGTGTCCATTTCGAGACGCAGAATTTCTTTTTTCTGGGAGGCGTCGACGTGATAAAGATACTCACCTTCACCTATGTACTGAGCAAGAACGCGGTGACGGAGAGGCATAGTTGCGACAACAGTCAGCTCGGGGGCTGGGGCTGTTGCCTGGGCAGGGCTGTTGCTTTCGTTACCAAAATTTTCGGTGTGGTCTTCCAGCACTTCGCCTGTTTCGGTATCAACACCATCGACGATATGCTGGCGCGCCGCGGCGGCGGCTTCAGATGATGGCAGGGTGACGCCGGGGATTTGCGTCCAGGTCATATTGTCTTTAGCGAGTTGATAGTAATCGCAGAAAGTGAGGCTCAGTTCGCCTTCCGGCGGCAGCTCGTTAACGACAGGGAAATTAGTAGCGACAGCTTTGAAGTAATCTTTCAGCTTCGCACCGGATTTAATCAGAAGATAATCTAGTGTTGCATTTGCCGCTTCAAAATCATCACTGCACCAGAGTACAGCGTCTTTCTGGCCTGATGATTTCTTTGCTTTGCGGACTAAAAATACAGGATTAGTTCCACTCATTGTTTTGTCCTCAATTCGTGTAGAATGGAGGTGCCTTAACAGCACCCCGATATATCTGGTTGTTAGGTCCGGTTCGCTTTGGTCGGTTGGACCGGACAGGGCACGCCCGCTTCGGTGGGCGTTTTCTTAATGGATGGTCTGATAAAATTTTTCTGAGTAATCAAGCTTGTAACTTCGGTAATTACCAAACCCTGCTTGTTCTCCATCACTTACCTTGACTGTGAGCAGCGAAATGGCTTTTACAGCACAATGAGGACAGTCGAACTTTCCGAGTACATATCCACCGTCGAGAATCACAGTGGTTTCGCCAGTTGAATTTGAGTGAATAACGCCTGAGACTTTCTTTTCGCAATTGAATAAAGCAATGCTCTTATTAACTGCTTTCAGGTTCATTTCTATTTTTACGATTTCCATAATTTCTCCAGTCTTAAATTCAGGGTGTAGGAAGCCACGCCAAATTAATGGCGAATTTTTCATTTCATATTTCGGAACTACTATTTAACTTTCGTGCGCCATCTGGTCGTATTCAGCGCACTGCCTGGAACAATATTCCTTTTCTTTGCGCGCCAGTTGCGAGCCGTTGAGATAGAGAAGGGTGTTTTTTACTTCTTTGCCTTCATCAATGGATTTGCGGCAGTAACCGCATTGTTTAAGCATCCGGATCTCCTTTCTGCGCCAGCAGGTAGCAGAGGCGGCGGATTAAAACCTCAATCCGGTTGAGCGGGACGGCCTGCTGTCGAGCTGGTTTACGTGCGAAATCAATCATTCTCACCCTCGTTTGCCTTATCGCCGGCCAGCGGAACGTTTATCACCTGCTGCGCGTTAACCTTGCCATCTCATTCCGGTCTTCGTATGCCCCGGGCGGCTACTTCGTGGGCGTCCTGCCT
>NZ_JBGDTY010000034.1:0-5706 GCF_046552515.1 Salmonella sp. SAL00653 | reverse complement strand
ACCTGCTGCGCGTTAACCTTGCCATCTCATTCCGGTCTTCGTATGCCCCGGGCGGCTACTTCGTGGGCGTCCTGCCTCGGTGGTTCGTTGTTGCTATGGAATAAGTAAATCATTATTTTACTTTATAGTCAACCAATACGGAATTGAAGTGTAAGGCAAGGCTGTACAACAAGCGTGTTCATTTTTGAACTATGTGTAGCCGCTCAATATGTATATGATTAAAAAAACATCAGTAAGGGGTGGTTATGGATCGTGACGAGCTGGAAGAAGACCGTGCGGCATTCATTGCGGGTGAGATTGGCGGCGCAGTGGTCGAATTGATAATCGACGGCGTAGTGATTAACCGTGATGCAATCGTTGAACGTCTGGAGGAGAAGCGGAGGAGAGTCGGGAACGTTATTCACAAAGGTGTATTACGGGATGCGGCTGCTATGGTGAGAAAAGGGCAATAAAAAACCCGGCGCGAAGGCCGGGAGTCAAAACTTTACTGGAAACTTTTAATCATAAGATTTTTCTTGACGTAATTCAGTCTCTCGTTGTGTATTTCTGTAACCGTCGCAATCACGCTAACACGCTCCCCTACCTTATATTTACTTTGTAAGTTACCAAGCATTTCAATAGGATATGAGCATTTAAACTTGCCGAATTCATTGACTATTTCCAATTTCCCGAACATAGATAATAAAGCTAATTCACCGGTAATAATCTCATCGTAAGGTTTGGATACATGTGTGGTCATTAGGCGCTGAGATAACTTACGTAAACGTTCATTGTTCAATGAAACATGGCGTTTTCCATTACTAAGAGGGCCAACCCAACTAAGATCAAAGTTTAAGTTGTTTTTTTCACATTCTTGGGCAATTTTTTGCAAACTGGCGGCAGAATTTGTACCTATTTCAGCAATTTTCGAGATGAACTCAACGTCATTATCTGTGCCTAAAAGTGAAAAAATCTCCTTAACAGCGTGGCTCGAAACAGTATCAACTAATTCACACGATCCTGTTGAAAAGGTGATAGCTAACCTTGTTGAGCCTGGTGTTAAGTCAGCAAGCCGCATATCTAGTTGTGTTCTTATACTTTGCGGTACTCTACTGGAGTCTTTACCGCTTGAGATTCTGTGTGTCGCTTTTTGAATTAGCCCAGCCAGGCTGCCAGATAATGCAGAAAGAAGCTCTAAAGGAATTGTTCCAAAATCAACCAAAGCCCCTCTGAGGCGCAACTCCATGAAGTCAACCAGTGGGTGTCTCGACTCGATGTGACGTTTTTCTTTCAGTAAATCGCTTAAATGAGAATCCATAGAGTTGAATAAAACTCTATCAGCAAAAGTGTGGTTACTCGTTAGGGAAAGAGAGTCAACCTCACGCTGAACGAAAGCAATTCTGTCATTTAATGACTTGAAAATTTTATCATCGTTCATAGCATGATCCTCACCAAACCCTTTGGATTCTCCTTACGATCAAAACCAAACCAACCGCGCCAGTAACTTCTTCTCTCACTATAGTTAACTTGAGGGTGGTTTTCAGCCAAGAGCAGAACATCAATATCAAAATTCTGCTTTACGTATTGACGATCCAGCATTGCTCCTACTTGACCATGCAATGTAGAAGGTAACTGATTCAATGCTTGATAATCTAAAACTAAAAGTAAATCAATATCATCTGGCTCTGGTTTTTCTGTAGTAAACGAACCATCTATCCAAACTTCGCTAAAACATTTTATTTGCAGGTTAATGTCGCGAATGAATTTCATGTACTGTATATATTTACAGTACAAATCATTTCGACGCAATGACTTTGGAAGGCTATCAACACATAAACGCTTCAGTCCATCGTCATCAAAATCATGGAAACCCGCGGTAAGTAACGGGGGAAAACACAACTTTTGCATGCATTGCCTTGCTGTAAGTATTTATGTTTTTGTGTAGTGTCGAGTTTTTGACCTAAGTGTTATTTTCGTATGCGTCGTGAAAAATGTGCCTTACTTGTTAGGCACACGATAATAAATTTACATCATACTAACCATTTGAAAATAAATGTATTATTCTGGTTCGCTTCTAATCCTTCGCCCCATGTACTTCGCATACAGTTCGTCGAGTTCTTTCAATCGCAGAGATACGATCCGCAACATGTTCTGCTGCTCTTCTTCCGGTAACTGGCGATAGAGCTCAAGCAGGCGCTGTTCGTCAGGTTTAAGTCCGTCTTTCTCTCCGACATCCTCACCAAGCAGCCACGGAATTGATACGCCAGCAGCATCAGCGATAGCTAATGCGGAGCTTTTACTAATTCTTCCTGTTTTGAACCAACTGGAAACTGCTTGTTTGCTGACACCAGCTACCCTGGCCATCTCTGTTTTAGAGAAACCCTTCTTATTTAACTCTGCCAGCCTGGAGATCAGGCCATTCGTCAGTGTGTTATCGCTCATCACCGCATTGTAAATGATTGCTTTACTTGTAGGTAGGCATGCGTAGTTTGACTTGTTGGTAAAATGATGCTTTACTTTTGCCATCTAAGGAGGTCCTATGACTGGTATTGAAAAAGCAATTCAAAAATTTGGAACAGGGGCTGCTCTTGGAAGAGCGCTTGGATTTTCAAAAATGACAATTTCCAACTGGAAAAAGACCGGGATTCCCCCCGATCACATTCGTTCAGTTTTCGAACTTACAGGTGTTACGCCACATGAGTTACGGCCTGACTTGTATCCAAATCCAACAGATGCATTACCAAGCCAAGAGGCATCAGCCAAATAACCATAGAGGATATTTACCCATGGAGAACGCAATTGCACGAAAGTTAGACCCACCAGAAATCAACCCGATTGAGATAGAGAGTGTCCTGCTCAACCGGCTTGCATCAGTAGGGCAGAAATCATACGCCGAGCATATGGGCATCAGCGAGTCGACAGTCAGCAGGCGTAAAGCTGAGGGATATTTCTGCAACATGGCGAAAGAGCTGGCTTTTCTTGGGATTCAGGCCGCGCCACCGGAAGCGGTACTGGTATCCAGAAACTATCTCACAGCCGTAGAGATTCTCGCTGATGCCGGGCTAAAGGCTGAACGAGCCAGGCCGGATGCGCTGGGGTGGGACTGAAAATGGTAGCAACCAAAAAGGCGAAAGCCGCGGTGAGGGGTCACCAACGGCTTTCTGGTGGAATTAACTGGATCAATTCACAGGAGTAATTATGGCAAACACTGCTGAAGTAATCAATTTTCCTGTGCCTGACGTGGCACATAAGGAGCCGCGCGTGGCAGATCTCGATGATGGGTTTACGCGCATCGCCAATGAGATCCTTGAGGCTGTAATGCATGCAGGTTTGTCGCAGCATCAGCTTTTGGTGTTCATGGCTGTCATGCGCAAAACATACGGCTTCAATAAGAAATCTGACTGGGTCAGTAACGAGCAGTTCTCGGTGCTGACCGGCATTCTCCCTCATAAGTGCTCATCTGCAAAAAGCGCCCTGGTTAAGCGGGGGATATTAACTCAAACCGGTCGTGTTATCGGGATTAATAAAACGGTCAGCGAATGGTCATCTTTACCTGTAAAAGGTACAGAAAAAAAACCTTACCTGGAAAAGGTAAATTTACCTGAATCAGGTAAGAAAAGTTTACCCGAATCAGGTAACGGCTATTACCCAAATCAGGTAAACACAAAAGACACTATTACAAAAGACAGTAAAGACAATAGTAATAAACCCCCTAAACCCCCCCGGGCGGTTTCGTTCGATGCATCAAGTGTTCAGTTGCCTGACTGGCTGTCTTCGATCACCTGGTCTTCATGGGTTGAATACCGCCGTGACCTGAAAAAGCCGATCAAGTCTCAGCAGACCGTGACGCAGGCTATCAACCTGCTCGACCGCTGCAGGTTGAACGGATACACACCTGAAGAAATTATTAACCGCAGTATTGCGAATGGCTGGCAGGGTCTGTTCGAACCTGACGGACAGGCGAAGCGCAGCAGAGATACCGATCAGGAAAGTATCCACTGGAACAGCCCGGATGCATGGAGGGATTTCCTATGAAACCTGAACTCTACCGCGCAATAAACAATCGGGATGGCGCAGCGATGGCAAGCATAGCCAGGGGTAACCCTGAGCATGGCCGGGTTGTGAATTCAGACGCTGAGCGCCTTGTTGACGCGCTGTTCATGCAACTGAAGCAGATTTTCCCAGCCGCGACGCAAACCAATCTCCGCTCCGATGCTGACGAGCGAGTAGCTAAGCAGCAGTGGATAGCGGCATTTTCAGAAAATGGCATCCGCACCCGCAAGCAGCTATCCGCCGGAATGCAGAAAGCCCGTTCCAGCCAGTCTCCGTTCTGGCCGTCGCCAGGTCAGTTTATTTCGTGGTGCCGTGAGGGGAGTGGAGCACTAGGGGTCAGTGTTGACGACATCATGGACGAATACTGGCGTTGGAGAAAGCTGGTTTTCCGTTATCCGACCAGTGAGCAGTTCCCCTGGAGAGATAAAAATCCGCTGTATTACCACGTCTGCCTGGAGCTGCGCCGCCGTGGAACTGAGGGGCAATTAAGTGAAAAGGAACTTATCCGGGCCGCTGGCGACATCCTGCATGACTGGGAAAAGCGAGCTCTTGCAGGTAAACCCATACCGCCTGTTCGTCGCGCTTTATCCGCGCCGTCGCGGGATCGCGGTCCAACGCCAGCCGAGTTGTTAATGGCGAAATACAAACAACGCAAAGACGCCGGTCTGATTTAACAGGAGCAACCAAATGAAAGAACGTGGAATAACTGATGGTTTAACCATGAATCAGCTTGCAGAACGTAATGCTGAACACGTAACTACTATAGCGGCACTGGAAGCCAGATGCGCGGCGCTGGTAGCGGAGAATGCGGGGCTGAAATACCAAGAGCCAGCCGGATACCACGTCATCAAAGAGTGCGGAAAGGTTGGCTGTAGTGTTGCAACGCTTGAGGAGGCCGAGAAAACGCGGGACTTCTGGAATAAAAAGTGGACTATCAGGCCGTATTTCTACTCCGCAGCACCAGCGCCGGTAGTGCCGGAGGAAATGCCAAAAGGCCTGGCGGATCAAATTGTCAGTCTGCTGGCTCATAACATTGGCGATAAGTTTTTGGCTCAGAAAATCTGGAACGCCTGTCGCGCTGCCATGCTTCAGGGTAGCAAACCTGTAAGTAATCGTGATGAGTTGCTATACGCAAAGGTTAAGGCAGTCGCTGACCTGTACGCCCTGTACTGGAAATCGGGAGAAGTGGTTACTTATACGCCTAACCCAGAAAAGGCGACCATCTGGCTAAATAACTACTCGGGAACTTGCGTTCAGGAATACGTGAAGCTTGAACGGCTGCAAGAAGCGCTGGTTGGCAACTCTCCGGTAATTCCGGATGGTTACGCACTTGTCCCCGTTGAACCAACGGACGAAATGATAGCGGCAGCGATGGAATGTGATGATGTGGTTTTCGACAGTAAAGATCCAACCGCATTCTGTGTTCAGTTTCGGGAAATATATTGCGCGATGGTGGATACCGCACCAAAACCAGAGCAGAGCTAATGTCCCGTATCTACATGCCGGTCCTGTGATCGGCATTAGTGTAAAATCAAAAAATACGAATCAGTGGTTTGTAATCAACATTTCTTAGGTTTGTAGATATGCGAATAATAATCAGGAAGAAACCTGCGTTCACTGACCTGTACCAGACTGGTGTTCTGACGCGTATAGCAGCCGTTAAGACTGACAGTG
>NZ_JBGDTY010000033.1:0-5843 GCF_046552515.1 Salmonella sp. SAL00653 | reverse complement strand
GCGGTTATCCTCCGGGTCGGACGAGCGCGTCAGCGCCTCCGCGTAGCCCAGCGCCGCATCGCGGTTTTTCGGGTCCAGGTGGTAGGCGTTCGCATACGCCCCGGTGGCGGTACCGGCATTACCCAGTACCATACCGGTGCGCCCCAGCATGAGCCAGCCCTCAACATTGCCGGCATCATTTTGCAGGCGGGTGCGCAGCCCCAGCGCCAGCCGCGCCATCTCCTCCTCATTCAGCGGGTGCGGGCGACGATTATCCACCCGCCCGCCACGATGGCGGCCAGCGGCAGCACCCACAGCAGCACCGTCAGCGGGGTCAGCGGCGGGTCGTAGGTGACGAAGTTGCCGTAGCGCGCCACCATATAATCGATGATTTCCTGGCGGCTCTTCCCCTCCTGCATCAGGTCATACACCCTGCGACGCATGTCGGTGGCTATCATCGCGTTCGAGTCCGCAATGCTGTTGTTCTGGCATTTCGGGCAGCGCAGCTGCTCCGTGAGCTGGCGGAACTGCTGCTCCTGCGCTTCATCTTTAAACGGCATCACGTCGGTGGTTGCCCGCGCTGACCCGGCGATAACCAGCGCCAGCATCAGCATCACCATGCCCGGTAACAGTCTCATTGCGCCGCCTCCCGGCTGTATCTGTCCCACAGCGGTTTCAGTTCACTTTCCCATACCCGGGCATTCAAATCGCCCGCATGGCGGTAGCGGATAATCCCGTTGCCGTCGATGAGGAAGGTTTCCGGCGCGCCGTACACGCCCAGGTCCAGCCCCAGCATCCCGTCGCTGTCCGATAAACTCAGCGCATACGGGTTGCCCAGTTCTTTTAACCAGGCCACCGCCTTCGCCCGGTCGTCCTTATAGTTCAGCCCGACCACCCGGATACCCTGCGCAGAAAGCTGGTTCAGGTACTGATGCTCGGCGCGGCAGGTCGGGCACCAGGTGGCCCAGACGTTAAGCAGCACCGGTTTCCCCTGCGTCAGCACCTCCGCCTGATAGTACTGACCCGGCGTCTCCAGCGATTCCAGGCGGAACACCGGCACCGGCTTTCCGGTCAGCGCCGATTCGAGATTCGTCGGGTCATCCCCCTGCGCGTTGCGCGCCAGCTGCCACAGCAGCGCCGCGGCAATCAGCAGAAAAATCAGCAGCGGTAATAACAGTACGTTGCGTTTCATCCGGCCTCCGGCAATGGTTTACGGCGGCGGTAGCGCGGGTCCGCCAGGCACAGCAGCCCGCCCAGCGCCATCAGCAGTCCCCCGGCCCATATCCAGCGGACAAACGGTTTGTAGTACAGGCGCACGGCCCACGCGCCGTTGTCCAGCTCCTCCCCGAGCGCGGCGTACAGGTCGCGGGTCAGCCCGCCGTCAATCGCCGCCTCGGTCATCACCATCCGGCTGGTGTTGTAGAGCCGTTTCTCCGCGTGCAGCACCGCCTCCGGCTCGCCGTGGCGCGTCACCCCGATGAGGGCCACCCCGCCGCGGTAGTTGGGGCCGGTGATGTCCCGCACCTCCCGGAAGGTGAAGCGGTAGTCGTGAATGGTCACGCTGTCGCCCGCCCGCATCCGCACGTCACGCTCCACGCTGTAATTCTGGCTGAAGGCGATGCCGGTAATCGTCACCGCCAGCCCGAGGTGCGCCGCCACCATTCCCCAGTAGCTGAGAGAGGTTTTCGTGCCGCGGGACACGCGCTGTACGGCTTCGGCCACCGCCAGCACCGCAATCCAGCAGGCCATCGCCATCCCCACCGCCGTCATGGCGATGATTTTATCTTCCAGCAGCCACGGCAAAAGTACCGACAGCACCAGGGTGGTGACAACGGCAGCCCACAGCAGTTTCCTGATGTTACGCGGCCGGTCCCGGCCCCAGCGCACCAGCGGCCCCACCCCCAGCAGCAGGGCAAAGGGGACCATCAGCCAGGTGAACATGGTGTTAAAGAACGGCTCCCCCACCGAAATGCTGCCCAGCCCCAGCTGTTTGTGCACCAGCGGCAGCAGGGTGCCCAGCAGCACCACCAGCATGGCGGCCATCAGCAGGACGTTGTTGCCGAGCAGCAGCGACTCGCGCGACCACAGCGCGTTGTTCACCCGCGAACGCACCCTGTGCCCGCGCACGGCGAACAGCAGCAGCGAGCCGCCGGTGACCAGCACCATAAAGGCGAGGATAAACATTCCGCGCGCCGGGTCGGAGGCGAAGGCGTGCACCGACACCAGCACCCCGGAGCGCACCAGGAAGGTGCCCAGCAGGCACAGCGAGAAGGCGCAGATGGACAGCAGCAGCGTCCACGCCTTAAAGCCGGCGCGCTGTTCCGTGACCGCCATCGAGTGCAGCAGGGCGGTGCCCGCCAGCCACGGCATAAAGGAGGCGTTCTCCACCGGGTCCCAGAACCACCAGCCGCCCCAGCCCAGCTCGTAGTAGGCCCACGCCGAGCCGAGCACGATGCCCAGCGTCAGGAACACCCACGCCGCCAGCGTCCACGGGCGGGCAAAACGGGTGAACGCGCTGTCCAGACGCCCGCTCAGCAGCGCGGCGATGGCGAAGGCGAAGGCCACCGAGAAGCCGACATAGCCCATGTACAGCAGCGGCGGGTGGAAAATCAGCCCCGGGTCCTGCAGCAGCGGGTTCAGGTCGCGCCCCTCCACCGGAAAGGCCGGCAGCGTGCGGGCGAACGGGCCGGAGGTGAACAGGATGAACGCCAGAAAACCGGCGCAGACCATCCCCATCACCGCCAGCACCCGGGCGACGATATCCGCCGGCACCTGCCGGCTGAACACCGCCACCGCCAGGGTCCAGCCGCTCATCAGCAGCACCCACAGCAGCAGCGAGCCCTCGTGCGCCCCCCAGGTGGCGGCCACCCGATACCACACCGGCAGCTGCGTGTTCGAGTTGCCGGCGACATAGGCCACGGTGAAGTCGTTAACCACAAAGGCGTGCACCAGCACGAAAAACGCGCCCGCCACGCAGATAAACAGCAGCCAGGCGAACACCCCGGCCGACGCCATCATCCGCGCGTCGCCGCGCGCCACGCCCCACAGCGGGTAAACGGACAGCAGCAGCGCCACGCCGAGCGCCAGGCACAGCAGCGCGTGGCCGTATTCAGGCATCATGATGAGGTGTCCTTATCAACGCGTTGCGGGCGGCGGTGGTTTTCCTGCATCGCCTTTTCCACTTCCGGCGGGGTGTAGTTCTCGTCATGCTTGGCCAGCACCTCGTGCGCCAGGACGTGGTTGCCCTTCTCCAGGGTGCCCTGCACCACCACCCCCTGCCCCTCGCGGAACAGGTCCGGCAGTATCCCCTCATAGCTCACCGTCACCGCCCCTTCGGCGTCGTAGAGGCTGAAGTTCACCTTCAGCGAGTCCGGGTCGCGCCTGACGCTGCCGGGCATCACCATCCCGCCGACGCGCAGGCGCTGGCCCACCGCCGGCAGCTGCTGCGTCTCGCGCTTGCCGTAGAGAATTTCGCCGGGGGTATAGAACAGGTCGATATTCGCGCGCAGCGCGTACAGGACCAGGGCGGTGGTCAGCGCCAGGCCCGCCAGCACCGCGCAGACCACCCATAGCCGGTTTTTACGTCGCAGGTTCACGCGGCCTCCTGTTGCGCCTGTGCGGCACGCATCCGCGCCTCGCGCGCCCGCTGCTGCGCCACGCCGCGCAGAATGGCCCGGCGCTGCAGCACCGTGTGCAGCGCCAGCAGCGCCAGCGGCGCCACGGTCATCGCCACCGCCAGCCAGACAAAAAAGGCGTACCCGCCCATGGCGAAAAAATCGCTCCACGATGAAAATGCCGGACTCACCGGTGCCCCCTTTTCAGTATCAGTTCGCTCACCCACGGGCGGCGTTTTTCCATCAGTAAAATCAGGTTGCGCATCCGCATCAGCGAAAGCGTCATAAAGAGCAGCAGGAAGCCGGCGATGGCCCAGCGCAGCGGCGAGCGCATCGCCGGGTCGATGCTCTGCTGCATCCGCGTCGAGCCCTGGTGCAGGGTGTTCCACCACTCGACGGAATAGTGGATAACCGGCAGGTTCACCACGCCGACCAGCACCAGAATGCCCGCCGCGCGCCCGGCCATTTTACGGTCGTCAAAGGCGTGCCACAGGGCGATGACCCCGGCGTAGAGAAACAGCAGCACCAGCTCCGAGGTCAGGCGCGCGTCCCACACCCACCAGGTGCCCCACATCGGTTTGCCCCACGCCGCGCCGGTGACCAGCGCGATGAAGGTGTACACCGCCCCCACCGGCGCCATCGCCGCGACGGCAAGGCTGGCCATTTTCATCTGCCAGACCAGCCCGGTAAACGCCGCCACCGCCATCGCCGCATAGATACCCATTGACCAGATGGCCGCCGGGACATGCAGGTACATAATGCGGTAGCTCTCCCCCTGCTGGTAGTCCGCCGGGGCGAAACCAAAGCCCCGGACCCAGCCGGTGGCCAGCGCGATGATGCCGGCCGCCGCCAGCCACGGCACGAGCCTGCCGCAAATCTGATACAGCCGGGGCGGCGCCGCCAGCTGATGAAGGGTTTTCCACATAGTCGTCACCTGACCTCCTGAAACCAGTAAAATGTCCGTCGTGCCGGGGCGCTACTGCGTACTGATGCGCAGCGCCGCCGCGGTGGCGAACGGGCTTAACGTCGCGCTGCCCGCCAGCAGTGCCCCCAGCACCGCCAGATAGCCGTCAACGGGTAAATGCATCGATGCCGCGTCCATCGCCGCGGTGGCGAAAATCAGCACCGGGACACTCAGCGGCAGCACCAGAATGCCCAGCAGGACGCCGCCGCGCCGCAGGCCGGCCGTCAGCGCAACGCCCGGCGCGGCGAGAAACCCCAGCGCCGGCGTGCCGAGCAGCAGCGTCAGCGCCATGATTTTCCAGCCGTACACGTCCATCCCCAGCAGCAGCGCCACCAGCGGGGAGAGCATCATCAGCGGCAGGCCGGTCACCGCCCAGTGCGCCAGCACCTTCGCCAGCACCACCGCCGGCAGCGGCACCGGCAGCAGCATCAGCTGCTCCAGGCTGCCGTCCTGCAGGTCGTCGCGAAACAGCCGCTCCAGCGCCAGCAGCGAGGCCAGCAGCGCCGCCACCTGGATAATGCCCGGCGCGATACGCGCCAGCAGCTGCGGCTGCGGCCCGACGCTTAACGGAAACAGGGTGATGACCATCAGGAAGAACCACAGCGGGCCGGCGATGTCCGCGCCGTGGCGGAACGCCACGCGCAGCTCGAGACAGAAGACACGCCACATCACAGCCCTGCCCCCCCGCCGGTCAGCGCCAGGCGGCGGACGGTGTCCGCGGCCCCCGGCAGCGGCTGGTGGGTGGTGAGAATGACCATCCCGCCCTGCGCCGTGTGCGCCGCCATCCGCCGGGTGAGGCGCGCCACGCCGTTAACGTCAATGGCGGTGAACGGCTCGTCGAGCACCCACAGCGCGGCGCGGGTCAGCCACAGGCGGGCCAGCGCCACCCGGCGCTGCTGCCCGGCCGAGAGCCGGGCGACCGGCACGTCCTCAAATCCCGCCAGCCCGGCCTGCGCCAGCGCCTCCGGGAGACGCGCGCCGTCGCCGGGGTGGAAGAAGTGCAGGTTCTCCCGCGCCGTCAGGCGGGTTTTTATCCCCGGCTGGTGCCCTATCCACAGCAGACTGCGATGGAAGCTGTCGCGCACGCGGCGCAGGGGCTCGCCCTGCCAGTACACCTCCCCGCCGTCCGGGCGCGCCAGCCCGGTCAGCAGGCGCAGCAGGGTGGTTTTTCCGGCGCCGTTGCCGCCGGTGACCTGCACCCACTCCCCGGCGTCCACGGTGAACGACAGCCCGCGAAACAGCGTCCTCTCGTCCCGCTCGCAGTACAGATCTCTGGCTTCAAGCAT
>NZ_JBGDTY010000032.1:0-10088 GCF_046552515.1 Salmonella sp. SAL00653 | reverse complement strand
GAAAATCAGCAGGAACAGAAACGCCAGCACGAACCCCATGCCGAGGAACATCAGGGTGAAGCCTTCACCTAATAGCACCGAACTATTCATAATAAAGTCTCAAATTTAATAATCTAAAATAGAAAAGTAATATCAGGCATTAATAGAAGGGATAAAATATCGGTAGTAAAATCATACTAACGATAAAACAAACCAAACTAATCGCCAATCCGGGTTTTAAAAAATCTTTAAATTTAACATTCCCCGGGCCAATAATCATTGAGTTTGCTGGAATAGCCATTGGGGTACAAACAGCAACACTACTCGCAATAAAAACAGCAATAACAACTGCACGAGGGTCTGCGCCAATAGACTGTGCGATAGTCCATCCTACCGGGCATAACAACGTACATGCTGCAGTGTTACTCATAACTTGAGTCAAAGCCCATGTAAGTATCCACAATGACGCCATAATAATCATAACGCCAGAATCTCCGGTTACTGAAATAACGGCATTAGCAATCATTTCTCCAGCACCAGTAGAATTAAGCGCGGCTCCTAAAGGCATCATAAACGCAAGCATGAAAACAGTTAGTGTTTCAAAAGAATTAAAAGTTTCCTTTTGTGTCAAAACGCCAGCAAATACAAGAACAATAGCCGCACAACACGCAATAATATGCATTGGAGGCAGAAACTTAATATAATCAGTTGCCACCATCCCAGCGATAGACAGAATAAAAACGGCTAAAGTTAAATTTCTATGCCATGCCGGAATTTGGCTATAATCCATTTGAGAATCAGATTGTGTATTTCCATCACGATCTGCGATGAGTTTTGAACCGAAGAAATAGAGAAATATAGAGCATGCAATCAGCAAAGGAATACCAATTTTAGCGTATTCGAAAAATGGCACCGACAGACTTCCCTTACTAAAAGTTTCAATAGTATTTTTAGCAATCAGATTTCCTGGCGAACCGATAATAGAAATATCAGCACCGATTGTTTCCCCAAAAACCAGAGGCATAAGAAGTTTAATAGGCTTAATCTGACTACTGGCGGCAATACCTAAAACAATAGGAATTAGCACAGCAACTGTTCCGCTATTAGAAACAAAGGCAGACATAACTCCACCAATAAGAAAAATCAATACACTAAGGCTTCTTTCTGTTTTAGCATATTTTAGTAAAATTTTACTTGATTGCCATGCCAAACCTGTTTTAAAAAATGCCGCACCGAGTACACACATGGCGACGATAAGAATAACATTCGCATTTACGATTGAAGCAAAAATATCCTTAGCATCGATAACACCGGTAAAATAAAGTGCCATTGGGACCATAAACGCAACTAATCCCATAGGAAGACGATCGCTAACAAAGATAATTATTGCAACCACTAAAACCAACAAAGTAATAATCGCTGGTGACATGTATACGTCCTTATATTATTAGGGTACAAAAACAACTCATTACAGTCATGAATACAACTGCAACAAGCATAAATCACATGTTATACTAAAATCACATCTAATTAATTTCTATTGAGAAAGAATACACTCACATAAATAACAACACTTACCCGACAAAGGCATAACATATTCTTACTGCTTTTGTTTCTGTTTAATCAAATAATTTCCTCTTAAAATCTGTCTGTGTATAATGCTACTTATATAAATGAGACTCATCCAATGCTAATAAGGTTGCAGCTTATGCAATATCGGCATCACCTCGAACTAACATGGCTCGAAGACTGTCTGGCTCTAAAAGAAACGTTGAATTTCTCAAAAGCGTCTGCCTCAAGATATGTGACTCAACCCGCATTTAGTCGTCGGATACAATCTCTCGAAGAATGGGTGGGTACGCCCCTTTTTGAAAGAAGTAAACGGGGAGTCACCCTTACCAAGGCCGGAGAAGTATTTACAGACCAGCTTCCCGAACTGATCCACTCCTTGTACACATTGAAAAGTGATACCCTTGAGGCCGCAGGTAATAAACAACCTAGTCTTGTTTTTTCAGCAACGCATGCTTTGTCTTTCTCTTTTGTACCGCATTTGTTAAAACAGAGTGATAAAATTGCAAAATTTGGTTCATTTCGTCTTTTATCTGACTCATTGAATGCGTGCGAAAAAATGATGCGGCAGGGAGATTCACAATTTTTGCTGTGTCACCATCACCCACATATGCATCTAAATTTAAATAAAAATAACTTTATGAGCATTCGTCTTGGGTTTGATACATTAATTCCATTCAGTAAACCAGACTCAGAAACGTTAAAACCGCTGTGGAATATAAATAATAAAATTCAATTCCCTTACCTTTCTTTTTCATCACAATCAGGTCTGGGAAGAATAATAGCAAATACAGCGTCTATTAACAGAATTACCCATAATATAAATGTTGCCTTTGTGGCCGATCTGGCAGCAACACTATTGGCAATGGTCAGATCTGGCGACGGTGTTGCCTAGATACCTCAAAGCCTTGCCAGGCAAGATATAGAGGCTAAAACTATTGTTACTGCAGCGGAAGAAAGAAAGCAATTTATGGGTGCCCATAGAAATAAGACTTTATAGACCAGCCAAGAGAATGCCTCCAGATGCCGAAGAGCTATGGGAAATTTTTGTTGAAGAACAAATATAATTATTTAATTGTAAAATGTTCTTTAATATAATCCTCAATGAATTTAATTAACGCTCTGGTTGCATATGATAAATATTTATCTTTCTTCCAGGCCAAACCAATCGTAACATAAGTCGGCTCAGTCATGGCCTTGGTTATTACTTTTTCGGCTTTAAGATCGACAGCGTCCAAAATGAAAGAAATTCCTTCATTTTTAGCAACCAGATCTATGTTGGTTTGAATCCTGTTTGATGATAGAAAAATATGTGTATGAATTCCTCGCTTTGTACATTCTTCAATAATCGTTTTTCTATGCCAGGAATCTTTTTTCATTAGTATCAATGGCTCATATTGTGGATCTTCCCAATCGATACTATCCTTTTTTGCCAGAGGATGTTTATCTGACATACATACCACGTGCTGCTGAGTCATTAATGGTACCGTAACTAATTCTTTTGGACAGTCATTAATAATAACAATAGCAAGATCCAGCTCTCCAGCAGAAAGTTTATCATGTAAACCAAAAGTCCCCTCTTCAACAAGAGAGAGTTCCATCTCTGGATAAATCTCCCGGAAATGCTTGAAGAGCGGTGAAAAAAGAAACAAACTTATCATCGGTGGGATCCCCAAAGTTACTATGCCACCATTTTCATTACGATAATCTTTCATTTCCGCTACGCTATTTTTTAACGCAATAAGGATAGGTTCAATTTTTTGTAAGAAAAACATGCCCTCCTCAGTAAGGACAAGTTTATTTTTCTTTCTATCAAATAATGTCACCCCTAATTCAGTCTCTAACTTCTTAATAGCAATGGTGATATTAGGTTGAGAAACAAAATGCCGCTCAGCAACTCTGGTTAAGTTACCTAACAAAGAAGCGCTTACAAAATATTCTAATTGTCTAATTTCCATCTATTTTCCACTACTATAAATAAAATTTATCATTTAATAAAAATAACATATTTCCTTCCTACAATGAATACGAATATCATGAAAATGTGATCAATGGATAAAACAATGCAACATAGCACTGGAGGGAGTATGAGTCGTATATTAAATACAGAAATTATCATTCCGGTTATCGAAAAACTTGTAAAAAAAGCTTGTTATGAACTGGATAATAATCTCATGTGTTCTTTTCGTAAAGCATATGATAAAGAAGAGTCAAAGATCGGCAAGGAAACCATTAAGATATTAATTGATAATGGAGAGTATGCAAAAAAAGAACAACTTGCATGCTGCCATGATACCGGCACTTGTATCGTTATAATGGAAATTGGACAACATGTATGCTGGGAAGGTAAGCCGCTTAAAGATCAGGTGAACCAGGGTGTTCGCCAGGGCTATGAAAATGGATACTTAAGAAAATCCATGGTTGCAGATCCATTAGAACGTATTAATACTAATGATAATACTCCTGCAATTTTACATACTGAAATTGTTGATGGTGACCGAGTGACAATTACCGTTATGCCAAAGGGCGGCGGTAGCGAAAATATGGGAACTTTTAAAACATTGCTTCCCGGCGATGGTATTGATGGTATAAAAGATTTTGTTCTGGAAACTGTCCGTCGTGTAGGAGGCAATCCATGCCCTCCTTATATTATTGGTATCGGCGTTGGCGGTACAATGGACCACTGTTCATGGATGGCGAAGAAAGCATTATTACGCCCTCTTGGTGAGTTCAATGCTAAACCACTTTATGCCCAGCTCGAAGCTGAATTATTAGAGGCTGTGAATAATACAGGGATCGGCCCTTTAGGTATGGGCGGGCGTATTACGGCGTTAGGCGTGCATGTCGATTACTATCCTTGCCATATCACTGCACTGCCAGTCGCAATCAATTTCCAATGTAATGCAAGCCGCCACGCTAGTGAAATCATTTAATACCTGGAGAAGCTATGATGGAATTAACATTACCATTGACTAAAGAGAAAGCGAAAACTCTTAAGGTCGGCGATATATTATTTCTCACTGGATTTGCTTACACCTGCCGTGACGCCGCGCATAAAAAAATCGAAGTAGCGCTTAGTAACGGAGAAAAATCACCAGTCGATTTTCAAAACCAAACGATTTACTATGCTGGCCCCTGCCCTGCCAGACCTGGTTTACCTATTGGCTCCAACGGTCCTACAACGGCCGCGCGTATGGACCCATTTGTAGAAATGATGTTTCAACAAGGGGCAACTGCGTTTCTTGGCAAAGGCGATCGTGCTGATTATGTCGCTGAGCTTTGTAAAAAATGCGGTGGGGTTTCGCTACTCGGGATTGGAGGAGCGTCTGCAATTAATACAAAACATGTTAAATCAGTAGAAATTGTTGCCTACGAAGAATTAGGAACAGAATCCATTAAGAAGTTATATTTTGACCGCTATAGAGTCATTGTAGGAATTGATTCGGAAGGAAATACCCTCCAGAAGCAGGAAGTACCTAAGTACGCCAAATAATAATACATTAATATTGGCAATATCGGTCCGGTAGGCTGTTACCGGACCGATATGTTTTCTATCCTGCACTTCACCACAGGAAAGAAAATAAACTTAGCCGCGACGGGCTTTTACCGCTGCCGACAACTGACGAAGCAGCGCATCGGTATCTTCCCAGCCAATACAGGCGTCAGTAATGCTTTTACCGTAGGTCAGCGGCTGACCGCTTTCCAGACTCTGGTTTCCTTCTACCAGATGACTCTCGACCATCACGCCAATAATCGCTTTTTCACCGCCCGCTATCTGCTGACAGACATCGGCGCAAACCTCCATCTGCTTTTGAAATTGCTTACAGGAGTTGGCATGGCTGAAATCGATCATGACCTGCGGCGTCAGTCCCGCTTTGATGAGGCCTTCTTTCACCTCAGCAACATGTTGCGCGCTATAGTTTGGCGCTTTACCGCCGCGCAGAATGATATGGCAGTCGCCGTTGCCGCTGGTATTCACAATCGCCGAATGACCCCATTTAGTGACGGAGAGGAAGCAATGCGGCGCGCCGGCGGCGTTAATGGCGTCAATGGCGACTTTAATCGTGCCATCAGTACCATTTTTAAAACCGACCGGACAAGAGAGGCCAGACGCCAGTTCGCGATGAACCTGGGATTCAGTAGTCCGCGCGCCAATGGCGCCCCAGCTCATCAGATCGGCCAGATATTGCGGCGTGATCATATCGAGGAATTCGCCGGCGGCAGGCAGACCGCTGTCGTTAATATCCAGCAGCAGTTTGCGCGCAATACGCAGACCGTCGTTAATCTGGAAGCTGTTATCCATGTGCGGATCGTTAATCAGCCCTTTCCAGCCGACGGTGGTACGCGGTTTCTCAAAATAGACGCGCATGACAATTTCAAGCTCGCCTTGAAGCTCATCGCGTAGCGCCAGCAAACGGGCGGCATACTCTTTCGCCGCTGCCGGATCATGAATTGAACAAGGACCGATCACCACCAGCAGACGATCGTCATTGCCTTTGAGAATTTTATGGATGGCTTTGCGCGCGTGAGCAACGGTATTTGCTGCATTTTCCGTGGCGGGAAACTTTTCCAGCAGCGCGACCGGAGGTAATAACTCGTTGATTTCTTTAATGCGTAAATCGTCGTTCTGATAATTCATGTTTATTCCAGTGTTGCCGTGCTTATCCCAATGAATGCAATCCCTCCAATCTATCTCTTCAATTAAATAGTGTAAACGGGCTTTTACACTTTGAACGGAATAATCCTGGAATTCAGGAAAAAAACGCACAAATGTAGCGAAAAATGGGATCTAACCTACACTTTTTAACTGTAACCACTCTGTTTATGAATTATTGCAAGATTCTCTGCTGCGTTAACCCGCGGCGGCGAACGCTTTTTATCCCTTATTTGAGGATTTGACTGACACGTGCACTGTTGGAAGAGGTTATCCGACATATCCACCATAACAGGAGCATCTTATGAAAATGACAAAACTGACTACGCTTTTACTCACCGCTACCCTCGGCCTTGCCAGCGGCGCAGCGTTAGCTGCTGAATCTAACGCGCAATCCAGTAATGGCCAGGCGAACTCGGCGGCAAATGCCGGTCAGGTTGCCCCGGACGCCCGCCAGAATGTAGCGCCGAATGATGTGAATAACAACGGCATCAATACCAACGGCAATACTAACAGCACGATGCAGCATCCAGACGGTTCAACCATGAATCATGACGGAATGACCAAGGATGAAGAGCATAAAAATACCATGTGTAAAGACGGTCGCTGCCCGGATATTAATAAAAAAGTGGAAACCGGTAATGGCGTCAATAATGACGTGAATACCAAAACCGACGGTACCACACAGTAATGCAGAAAAAAGTCTGATAACGGGAGAGCTTTCGCTCTCCTTTTTATTTTGTCAGCGAAAAATCAGTATGATGTCTACAGTATTGATGAGAATAACAAAGGAATGACGTTATGGCGCACTCACACTCTCATGCTGATTCACACCTGCCGAAAGATAATAATGCTCGTCGCCTGCTTTTCGCCTTTATCGTCACTGCCGGATTTATGCTCCTTGAGGTGGTGGGCGGGATACTCTCCGGCTCTCTGGCGTTGTTGGCGGATGCGGGACATATGCTCACCGACGCGGCGGCCCTTCTCTTTGCGCTGCTGGCGGTTCAATTTTCCCGTCGTCCCCCGACTGTTCGCCACACTTTTGGCTGGCTAAGACTCACCACACTGGCGGCTTTTGTGAATGCCATTGCGTTGGTGGTCATTACCCTTCTCATTGTCTGGGAAGCGATAGAGCGCTTTTACACGCCACGTCCGGTGGCGGGCAATCTGATGATGGTGATTGCGGTTGCGGGTCTGTTGGCGAACCTGTTTGCGTTCTGGATTCTCCATCGGGGAAGCGATGAAAAAAACCTGAACGTGCGCGCTGCCGCGCTACATGTGATGGGCGATTTGCTGGGTTCCGTCGGCGCAATAGTCGCCGCGCTGATCATTATCTGGACGGGCTGGACGCCAGCGGACCCGATTCTCTCTATTCTGGTTTCGGTACTGGTGTTACGCAGCGCCTGGCGTTTGTTAAAAGATAGCGTCAACGAATTGCTGGAAGGCGCGCCGGTTTCGCTGGATATTAATGCCTTACAGCGCCATTTAAGCCGGGAAATCCCCGAAGTCCGTAACGTACACCATGTGCATGTCTGGATGGTCGGCGAAAAACCGGTCATGACATTGCACGCTCAGGTCATTCCGCCACACGACCATGATGCGCTGCTGGAACGTATCCAGGATTTTCTGATGCACGAATACCATATTGCGCACGCTACGATTCAGATGGAGTATCAAGTGTGTCACGGCCCGGACTGTCATCTGAATCAGACGCCATCCGGGCATGTTCATCACCATTAACGGGAAAGCGCGCGCGATCCTCGCTCCCGCGCGCTGTTTATCCACAGGCGACTACCGTTCACGGCGATAAATGTCAGGATCAGATATTCCAGCGACATCGCATAGACGCCCTGCAAAGCAAAAATCACCACACTGATTACGTTGATTATCACCCACAGGAGCCAGTTTTCGACATATTTGCGTGTCATCAAAATCATCGCCACGATAGACAGCACCATCATGCAAGAGTCCCAGAACGGGAAAGCGTCCGGTTGCAGTACAGGCATTGTCACCTGTAACCCCAGCATCTGCATAATGGCGACGGCCACGCGCGTCAGGACAGCGAATACGGGATCGATATATCGCGTCATCAAACCGATAGCTATCACACATATCGCCAGCCATGCCATTGCTTTTGGCAACGGCAGCCAGCGTATTTTAAGCTCGGCCTCATTATCCTTTGTTTGCCGCGACCACGCATACCAGCCATAAATATTGGCGGCAAAGAAAAAGAGTTGCAGCAACAGGCTGGCATAAAGCTGGATCTGAAAGAAAATAATCGCAAACAGGGTAACGTTAACCAGTCCAAAAAAGTAGTTGCTGATCTTCTCCAGACTGGCAAGCCAAATACAGAGCAGGCCGGCGATGGTTCCTACCGCTTCGATCCACGAGAGATCGTACCCGCCAGCGCCAATCGGAATATGAATCAGTATGTTGTGCGTACTAAAAAAATCCATTCTCTCCCCCAAAGATTTCCGTCTTTACGCCCGAAGTGTAGCCGCAAAATCCAGCATCCGGTTGAGCGGCAGTAATGCGCCCTCGCGTAGCGCCGCATCAACCTGTATTTCATGCGCCGCGCCTCCCTGCTCCAGCCCTTCAGCAATGGCTTTCAGGCCATTCATCGCCATCCACGGACAGTGCGCGCAGCTACGGCAGGTCGCCCCCTCGCCAGCCGTGGGCGCTTCAAGCAGTTCTTTTTCAGGCACCGCCTGCTGCATTTTGTAGAAGATGCCGCGATCGGTCGCCACGATAAGCTGTCTGTGCGGCAGCGTTTTTGCCGCCTTAATAAGCTGACTGGTGGAGCCCACCGCATCGGCCATCTCGACAATGGACTGCGGCGATTCAGGGTGAACCAGAAGAGCGGCATCGGGATAGATTTTTTTTAAACGGGTCAACGCCTGGGTTTTAAACTCGTCATGCACGATACACGCCCCTTGCCAACACAGTACATCGGCCCCGGTCTGTTTTTGCACGTAATTCCCCAGGTGTCTGTCCGGCGCCCAGATAATTTTTTCCCCCAAACTATCCAGATGCTCAATCAGTTCTACGGCGATACTGGAGGTCACAACCCAGTCCGCACGCGCTTTAACAGCAGCCGAGGTGTTAGCATAGACCACTACGGTTCTGTCAGGGTGCGCATCACAAAAAGCGCTAAATTCGTCTATTGGGCAGCCTAAATCCAGCGAACATTCCGCCGCCAGGGTAGGCATAAGAATGGTCTTTTCCGGGCTGAGGATTTTGGCGGTTTCCCCCATAAACCGTACGCCCGCTACCAGCAGCGTGGATGCGGCGTGCTTCGCGCCGAAACGGGCCATTTCCAGTGAGTCGGAAATACAGCCGCCGGTTTCTTCTGCTAACTGTTGAATTTCCGGATCGGTGTAGTAGTGCGCCACCATGACGGCATTGCGCTCTTTGAGCAACCGCTTGATTTTCTCACGATAAAATTGCTTTTCGTCGTCGCTCAACGGCGTTGGTTTCGGCGGGAACGGGTAGATTGCGGCTTGTGGGTCAAACATTACGCTCATCGTGGCTTCTCGTTTTACTGACTTAACGAAACAACCGAATGAAAGCGTAATAAACGCCACAATCGGTTAATTTGTTTTATATGCTAAACAAGATAGCTGATTCAATAAGGAAAGTCACAATAATTACGTAGCCCCGTATCTGATGGCGGCGTAACGTCTTATCTGGCCTACGTGAGCGGTGCCGTCTGTAGGCCTGATAAGCGCAGCGCATCAGGCAAGACCCGAACCTACGGCAGGTTCGAATCTTCCATATCGCAGATAGCAAAAAAGCGCCTTTAGGGCGCTTTTTTACATTGGTGGGTCGTGCAGGATTCGAACCTGCGACCAATTGATTAAAAGTCAACTGCTCTACCAACTGAGCT
>NZ_JBGDTY010000031.1:0-19029 GCF_046552515.1 Salmonella sp. SAL00653 | reverse complement strand
GACGCCGCGCTGGCTGATGCCTCCCCGGCTTTTGTGGTCGCCGTACCTGCGCTGCTCTCCGCAGATGCTGCGGATGAGGCTGCCTGTGTGGCTGATGCTTCTGCCGCTCCGGCTGCATTCACTGCTGCCGTGGCGCTTTCCGATGCCTGACCTGCTGATGTCTGCGCCTGTTCAGATGCCTGCCCTGCGGCGGTGGCATTCCGCGATGCCTCCGATGCCTGGCGGGCAACTTCTTCCACCATCGCCTCAAAACTCCGCAGCGCCTCCGGGCGGACGTCGTCTTCTGTCATGGCCCCCAGAAAATCATTCAGGGTGCCCGGCTTTGAATCATCGTAAACCGTAATAACTCCGGCATGTGACGGGGGATACCCGTCCACCAGGAGCGTGACAGTGTACTGCCCCTGCTCCACATCCATGCTGTAGCGCCCGGCGTCATCCGGATTTTCTGATGCCACCGTATTCACGACCACCGTCGTACTGGTCCGGCAGGCCTTCAGCTGAATGGTGCAGTTCTGTACCGGCGTTCCCGTACCATCCTTCAGTACGCCGGAAATAAGTACTGGCATATTGCCTCCATAAAAAAGCCCGCCCGCAGGCAGGCTTCAGATTCATTCACATCTCAGCACTGATTATCCGGGTCACGTAAATATGCCGGCAGAGAACACTGGACGCTCCGCGTGATTGTTTTTCCCTTTGCCTCGCGGTGCTGTTTCTGCCCACGGTCGGTGCCGGTATAAATCCGGGTCTGGTTTTCAATATTGCTGTTGCCGCTTCCTCTTCCGTTATCGGCAACGGCAGCAGTGGAAAATAAAACGGACAGGGAAAGCCCTGCCGCCAGAGAAATTACGCGCGACATAGTCATATTTGTTCCTCATTAAACGAAAGGGACCGGAAATCCGGTCAGTTTGTGAAGTTGCTCCCCGACCGGGAAACCATCACCAGCGGCCAGACGGAAGCAGACGTGGTGTACTGCCCACGGACCCTCAGAGAGACGCTGATATCCACGACAGGTGAAGTGGTGTAGACCGAAAAGACGACGGTCTGATACATGGCCGGAATCCCTGCGGTATACGGCATAACCTCCGCCGTTTTCACCTGGCCGTTAATATTTATCGTGACTGTGATGGCACCGGTGCCACCGTTACGCTCACAGTTAGCCATCACCGTGATGGTTTTCCCTATCTGATAGGTGGCGCTGTCGGTATACCGTGTTGAGGTGCTGCGTTCGTCGTTCGTCGCCCTGATGCTCACGCCCTGCATGACTTTTGAGCCGCAGATATCACCGACAAACTCTCTTGCTTCTATCACGCCAGAAAACTTACCGGAGGTGGCATTGATTTCTCCCGTAAACGAGCCAGATACAGCGTTGATATGGCCGCTGATATCCGCATTTTTCGCAGTCAGCTTTCCATCCTGCGTCAGGGAAAATGCCGGAGGATTCCCGCCACTGGTAATGGTCGGCGCGCTCAGGTATTTCAGGAACGCCTCATTCATGATTATCTGGTCGCCCTGCATGACGAATCCGGGCGTCTCGTTTCCGTTTGCCGGGTTAATATAAGCAATGCGATCCGCCGCCACCAGGAACTGGCTTATCTTCCCGTCAGGCGTGTCTTCCATGCTCAGTCCAAGTCCGGCCACATAATATTTGCCGTCTTTGGTCTGCTCTATTTTGACGCCCCACGTGGCGCTCCATTTATCGTTAGCGTCCTGCCACTCCTTCGAAAATTGTTGCAGTTTGCTGGCGTTATTCTCCGTCAGGTCAATTTTTTTCAGCAACTCCGTACCAAGATACGTCTCCGTAATCAGTCCCTTAAAAAAATCCAGATACCCTTTCGCGTCATCCCCCGGACGTCCGGATGCTTCCGCAAATACTGATTTTCCAGCCAGATTTACACTGCGCACGTAAAACCAGGCATCATGCAGTGGTTTCAGTCCATCCTTTATCCAGAATGACCCGACGCCCAGATACTGTGCTTTTGACTGAATATCGGCGGCAGTCGCCAGTTGCGTGGCGGAGTACCAGAACTCATACTGCACACTGGCATCGTAGACAGTCTGGTGCGGCGTCACCGTTATCTGAAAATAACCCGGCGTCATCTCAATCGTGGATGGCGCTTCCGGTGCCTGAATACTGAATGCCACGGACGCCGGTTCACCCTGCTACCCGTAACCGTTTATTGCCCTGACTGTCAGCGTGTAGTCACCCAGTGGCAGTTCGTGGAAGGCGTACTCCGTTTCGCTGGTCGTCGCCGTTGTCACCAGACGAACCGGATCGCCCTCGTTCCCACTGCCTGTGGTCAGCCTCACCACAAAACGCACATCTTTTACCACCCGCGGCGTGCCCCACTTCGCTTTGGCCTGATACAGGGTACTGTCGTTATCCGTGCTGACTGTCAGATGCTGCACAGCGGGCGGAATAATGCTGTTGGTGGTCCCCGGTAACGGGTCAAAGTGCGCCCCGTTGTCCACGATGGACTCTTTTTCCGGAACGTGCTGCAAGGCAGTGATAGCGTATGTGCCGTCGTCATTCTCCTTAATACGCACGCAACGGAAAAGGCGGCGCTTCAGGGAGGGCAGTTTCAGCCCCCAGATACTGTATGGCTGCACGGTTTCCGGCAGGACTTTCGTTACCACCCGATCCGGTGCGGGCTGCGACTGAATCTCCGTACTGAACGGCTTACCGTCAGGCCCGACAATATTCAGCGTGGTGGCGCCGCTTTCCGGTAGTGTTATTTCCCGGTCAAGCGTCAGCGTGCGGGTGGAAATATCCAGGTCAGTGATACGCCCACCGACCGACGCCCCGGCGTAATCGTTGTCGCAGACCTCAATAATATCGCCCGGTGTATGACGCAGACCTTCCGCACCGACAGAAAAATCCACGGTCTGCGTTTCCAGCAGCTCCGTCATCATCACCCACAACCCCGTCCGGTGCGCCTGTCCACGTGAGGTACAGCCGAACGCGTCCATTTTCAGCAGATTGCGTCCATAACGGGCCTGTGAGGCATGGTCTTCCACCAGCTCCGTGGAGGTTTGCCAGCCATTCAGCGGATCGGTGTATCTCACTTCTATCGCGTTATGGCGGTCTTTCAGGGCACTGAAGCTGTATTTAAAGCGCCCGCCCACCACGTTACCGTTGGTGTAGGTCCATGCTTTATCGGAGGGGCGGTCCTGGATGAAGGTCATTTTGCGGCCATTCCATACCGGCATACAACGCATCACCGAGCAGAAATCCGCCAGAACGTCATACGCCTTACGCTGGGTGGTAATATACGCATTAAGCGTCATGCGGGGTTCCGTGCCGCCAAATCCGTCCGGCACCGGTTGATCGCAGTACTGCGCGATGGCGTACAGCGCCCATTTATCCACATCCGCCCCCCGATACGCCTGCCCAGCCCGTAACGGGGGTGGGTCAGTTTATCCATCGTGCACCACGCCGGGTTATTCGTGTACGCCGGTTTAAACGCCCCGTCCCACAGGCCGGTATATGTGCGGGTATCCGGGTCATAGTTTGAGGGGACCTGAAAAATACGTCCGCGCAGGTGGTAGTTACGCGTGACCTGCTGGCTGCCGAACTGTTCCGCATCCACCAGCAGACCGGCAACCGCTGTGCCAGGATAACCCTGCCGGATATCGATGATTTCCGTATACGACGACCACAGCGTTTTGTTCTGAAGCCTGTCGGTGGTACTGTCCGGTGTCACCCTGACCATGCGGACACTGAACGGGCGCGGCGGTAAATTATCAGCCACTACCGATGCCAGATATTGTGTTGTGATCTTGCCGTTAATAGTGATATCAAATTCTGTGTTCCAGATCCCGCTACGCTGAAACTGTATCAGCAGATTCACGGAGGGCGGGTTACGGTCCCCCTTGTCCGTGGTCTCCTGCAGCATCTGTACACCAAAGGTGAAGCGTAGCCGGTCGACATTCTCTTAGACAACAGTACGGGTAACGGGATTATCGTGTTTCACTTCCACACCCAGCACCATTTCCGCGCCGGAAGCCTCAAAACCTTCCAGCGGTGCCTGTGGTGTCTCCCCCACCTGATATACCACGGTCACGCCGTGAATATTACTGTTACCGTCCGCGTCCACCACCGGCGTGTTATTAATCAGCACGCTCTGCAGACCGTTCACCGGGCCGACTATCGGTCCCTCACTGAGGGCATCAATCACGCTCAGTTGTTGTGTGGACTTCAGATCGTCCTTCGCCTCACGTGGTGTATGCCCCTTCCCTCCACCTTTGCTCATTCTCCTGGCTCCATAAATAACAAAACCGCCGTAATGGCGGTCATGTGTATCAGCTCATGTTGTCATGATTATCACTGCCGGATGACGACAGACGGTCTGGTAATCCCGCCGTCCTGCCGCGACGTGGTGTTTGCCTGTAACGGGGAGCCGATCACCACAACTTTTCCCGACGTGCTCTCATCCCGGGTACTCATCATCTGCGATATCACCCGTGACCCGATTTTCATTTCACCGTACAACACCGGCACCGGGTTCCCCTGGGCCACCATATTTTCCAGGGAAGAAAAGTACGTGTTCTGTTTCCCGTTATCTGTCTGACCCACCGTCGGTGTTTTGGGTACAGGTGTCAGCATCTGCGCCACACCACCCAGCGCCATACTGGTTCCTGCGGAAAACAATACTGCCGCCGCTACAGCATTCAGACCGGGAATAAATGACGCGCCAATCAGCGCTGCCCCGGCTACCACCTGCCAGATACCGTTTTTCGCTCCCGCCATACGCGGTACAATATGAACCACTGCCCCCGGCGGTAACGATTCGTTCAGTCTGGCAGTAAGGGTATCCGGCGCCATATCGCTCCCGGCAATCCGGACCTGATACCAGCCCTCATTCATTCGCTGCCGGAATCCGGGGAGTTGTATCGCCAGCGCATGTATGCCTTCCGCCGCTGTCTTTATGCTGAGGCTGATGCGCTTTCCAAATCGTTGTAAATCCCCGTAAAGGCAGATTCGCACCATTGCCGGTGCCGCCATATTGAGTGTGTCCGTCGTTGCCATTTGTCGTTATACCCCTCTCGTTTACTCAACTGCTCCGGAATATGGTGCAACAGTTCACCGTTGCCGCAGTAAATCGCCGCATGATTGGGCGTCGGTGAACCAAAACAGCAAATCAGCACGTCGCCGGGCTGCGCATCCTCCGGATTCACCCGGTAAAATCCCGCCGCCTCCAGGTGATCCAGATAGAGGCTTTTACCCTGACTCCACCAGTCATCTTCCCTATCGAAATCCGGCATATCAATCCCGGCCAGATGGTAGGCATCACGAAACAGCGTGTAGCAGTCCGTCACGCCATGCTCAAACTGCCGCCCGGTCAGGTGTGGCACGCAGCGGAATTTATGTATCCTGTTATCACAGACCAGCCACCAGTCCAGCCCGCTTTGTATCTGGAGGGTACGATCCGCACTGCTGAGACAGGGCTTACCGTCAGGATGGCTGTGTACCAGCGCCACGATGTCGCCGCGGTTCCGGGCATTCAGGTAATCCTCCGGGGATATACGAAAATACATCGTGGGTTCAGCAGACAGATTTTCACACGGAAAATACCGCTCTCCCTGTGCCGTTCTGACCACATAACCGCACGATTCCGCAGGCGCACACTGTCGGGCATGTGCCAGAATGTCATCGTTAATCATGGGAACCTGTTAAGACAGTTTGTTGATGGAAGCGAAAAATCCGGCATTCACCAGATTGTTACGCATTTCACAGCCTTTCATGCAGTGGCTGCATTTATCCTTTTTCGGGTCTGAGGTGGGCTTATCGAACTCATCGGCCACGGGCGGGCCGTCGTATCCGCAGTTTTCATCCCGGTAATCCCACGGACAGGAGTCCGCCAGCATGGTACGCCCCGGCACCACAGAACCGTCGGTTTCTGCCGGTGATGCCAGAATAATGGTAGCAGTTGATGAATCCAGTTCTGACAACTGCTCCACGTTATAGCGCGCTACCGCCTCCTGCTCCGGGTCAGCGTCCGGATTGCCGTTACTGAAATTCACCGCATCAAGAAACTTGCTGTAAACCTGATGCCTTACCACTGACGCGCCGACGAGACTTTGCAAATCCTCCGCCATCCCCGTGACCAGACCAAAGAGATTGGCAACAACGAGGTTCGGGCGGGGAGATGCGCCTTTCCCGTTCATCTCAAAATCCTGTACCTGTATCGGGTACGGTTCGTACTGCCTCCCCTGCCAGGTTAACGGCTCGCCTTTTTCGTTCGGTTCGTTACAGAAGAAAAAGCGCTCACCGCCAATCGCGGTTAAATCAAATTCCCACAAATCCACCTTCGCGGACTGCTCCGCTTTGGTGGTCTCGCTCAGGGTTTCCTGTGGTATATCCTGCATATATGAGAGATCCTTTATTATTTATCTTGCAAACATATACCTGCTTTTATTAATGGTATTTACGATACAACCAAAAAACGAGGTAACTAATGAAATACACAATATTGTCGCTGGTAGCTGGTGCGCTCATCAGTTGTTCAGCAATGGCAGAGAATACCCTGACTGTAAAGATGAACGATGCCCTGTCCAGCGGAACAGGAGAAAACATAGGTGAAATCACAGTTTCAGAGACACCTTACGGTCTGCTTTTCACTCCTCACCTAAATGGTCTTACGCCAGGAATTCACGGCTTCCATGTCCACACAAACCCAAGTTGTATGCCGGGAATGAAAGACGGTAAAGAGGTTCCGGCGCTCATGGCCGGAGGACATCTTGACCCCGAAAAAACCGGGAAACATCTTGGCCCATATAATGACAAAGGGCATTTGGGGGATCTGCCTGGACTGGTTGTCAATGCAGATGGTACAGCCACGTATCCGTTACTGGCACCACGCCTTAAATCACTGTCAGAACTGAAAGGTCACTCATTGATGATCCATAAAGGCGGTGACAATTACTCCGATAAACCTGCTCCACTGGGTGGTGGCGGTGCACGTTTTGCCTGTGGTGTCATTGAGAAATAACAGCAACATAGCCATATCGTCATAATTTCGTTTTACCCATAAAAAAGCCCTCTCACTGGAGGGCATTAAATCTGTATCGATGTTAAAGGTCAGAAGCTGTAACCTACGCCAAGCACCTAGGTTCCAGCTTTGACGTCACTGTCAGCATCAGTGGAAAAACTTGTATGCTCATAAGACGCATTAACGGCAATATTTTCAACCGGGTTAAGCTGAATACCTGCCCCATAAGCAAAGGCGGTTTTATTGTCAGAATTTCCCCAGTTATCCTTAATATGTCCGTTTGCTGCACCAATCATCACGTAAGCATTCAGATAGTCGTTAAAACGGTATGAAGGACCAACAAGAAGGGAGGTATAATCAGCATCACCTACCTTATACCCATAGTTATTAACATCAGCCGAGGTGTATGTAACTGAACCCATCGCCCCGAATCCACTGTCCAGATCTTCCCAGTTATATTTGATGTTGGCACCGTTCGCATTACCGGAAAGCCAGCCGCTTAAATCTGTGTAGGCATATCCAATTGAAACGGTATTTTTATACCCTGCTGCGTTAGCCACGCCGATGCTACCTAACGCCAGACCAACTAAAACCGCCACGACAATCTTTTTCATAACATTTCCTTTTTTTGATTATTGACTGTGCGGGCTCAGTGAAACAGCAGCAGGTTAGAAAGTTCAATCATATTTATCGATCGTTTCGATCAAAAATACTAAGAAATAACCTGCTCAAATGTCGCGGTGAATGTTGTTTTCAGCAATCCCGCTTTTACACTCCATTTCCGGCAGACAACCTTAATCTGCCGGTATCCGTAAGGCGGAGTCCACAAAAACGCCTTCACACCGTTATGCTGTGACAAAAAGCCCTCCAGTGCCGGACCATCCTCCCGGTCAACGCGGATAGTCACACTGTATTTTTTCAGGTCATTATTGATCCCGGATGCACGCCGCTGCTCGTAGCCATCACCGAACCTCACCACCGACACCTGTGGTTCCGAATCCACCCCCATGTCCGGGTCAACTTTCCAGTGAAAGGTTTTCATCATCGATATGCCCCGCTCAGCCTGCCGCCGTCACGCCCCTGCTGCTGCACGAAATCAGCCGCCGCCTTTTTACCCAGATCATAAACCGCCTTCAGCGCCTGCGGCGTCAGTTCCGGCCCCGTGTTGCTGATTGCAATATGATACTGCGGTGCAAACATCGCCATCCCTCCGGAACCTGCTGCCACAACCCCCAGCTTACCGTCAGTACCGCGACGAAGCGGCAGTATAGCCTCCGGACCGGCCTCTCCCATTACTGCCGCCCCTCTGGCAAATGCAAAGAACGTCGGTCTGTTAACAATACTGCCGCTGTACTGACTGAGTCCTGCTGAGCGGTACACGCCGCCGTCCGCATTTGGAATGACCGACAGCGCCGCTGAACTGTATGCCCCGGATGGTGTACTTCCGCCTGCTGATGCGCCAAAGACGAACATACCCAGTACTGAACCCAACAGTTTAGAAGCCGCAATACGTGCCTCCATTTTTGCCAGGTCAGCCAGGATGGAGACCGTCAGGCTCCGGAAACTGCCCTTTCCGGTCACGGCAAAATTCGCGATACTGTCCGCCATGCCGTTAAATGCGTTTGTGAAAACGTTCTCCGTCATGCCTGCCACGTTGCCCCCCTGCGCCAGAAAGTTATCCAGCGCCCGCGACGCGCCCTGCGTCCAGTCTCCCTGCGCAGCATCCACTTTCGCGTTATAATCCGCCCACTCAGCCAGTCGGCGATCGAGACTGGCCTGAAGTTCCTGCTCCGCCTGACGGTATTCGTCAGAACCGTATGTCCCTTTTGCCTTGCTGTCGCGCTTAAGCTGCTCCAGTTGTTCCTGGTAGTGCTGTTGAATTTTCAGATGCTCTTCGTACCGGCCACGTTGCTGATCGCCCATACCCATTGTGGCCAGCGCCAGTGCGTGCTGCTGCCTGACGCGGGATTCTTCGTCAGCGAGCTGGCTGGTTAATGTGAGCGTCTTTTTCTTCAGTTCATTAAAGGCATTCTGGTGTTGCAAATCCTGTTGTGAGATATCCAGCTTCTGTAGCGCAAGCGCTATTTCATCCTTATGTGCCAGTACGCTTTGTTCATCCGCCGTCAGTTTTTTACCGGACAAATCAGCGATGCGCTGCTGAAATGACAAAAGCTGCTTATGCGCTTCCGTCATTTTTTCGGTCGTGGAAAGCTTCGCGGCGGCAATCAGCCCTTCAGTCTGCGCCTGTTGCTGGCTGTACTGCAAAAGCAGTCGCCCGGCCTCGTCGTTGTAGTAAGCCTTTGGCTTTTCCTTCTGCCGTGCCATTGCTTTTTTATGGCGTTCGTTTTCACGCTCCAGCGCGGCATTGCGTACCGCTGCATCGGCATACTGCATGGCGGTAATGCGCGCCACCTCCCGTTGATGCCGCAGGGATTCAGTTTCATTATCCCGGTTCAGCGCGGCGTTCTGCTCGTTCCGGCGCTTCTGAGTCTTCTGATAATTACGCTCTGCCTGCGCCTTCGCATCCAGCAGGTCCTTCTGGCGTTTCTGTTCCTGAAGTTCGTTCAGTTGCTGCTGATCATATTCAGTCTGGGAGGAAGACACTGTCCATGGCGTTTTTCTGGCGCGCGCGATTTTTTCCTGCAGTGTCGCGATTTTTTCATCGAGCATATCTTCCCGCCCGATATCCAGCATCCGATCCCACGCCCACTTCGCCGCATCACCCACGGCATTCCATGCCTTCTCGATCCAGCCCAGATTATCATGTACGTCACCCGCCCGTTTATTCATCTCTTCCGAATACGCGGACATGGCAATTTTCGCAGCATCAGCCGTTCTTCCCTGTTCACCGAGCACCCTGATTTGTTCAAGCTGGGTGGCAGTCAGAAAATGCAGTGCCCTGTCCAGTTCTTTCGCCGCGTTCACCGGATCATCCTGCAGCCGTTTAAACTGGCGGATGGTTTCATCCACTGCCTGCCCGGTAAACGCTCCGCTACCGACCACCTGGGTCAGTACTCCTGCCGCGTCGTGCTGCGTGACGCCATTTCCGGCGAGCGACTTCGCCATTTCATTAAGCTTGCCTGTGGTTTTTCCGGCGTAACTTCCGGTCAGAATAAGCTGTTTATTGAACTCCTCACTTTCTTTCGCCCCCTCATAGTACGCCTTACCCAGTCCGTAAACCGCCGCAGCCACACCGCCAACCAGCCCGCCGAGCATCATGCCCTTCGGCGACATCAGTTGCTCAATCCACCCGGCCCGGTTGGCCAGCGTGATACCGGAACCGCGAAGGGCGCCAAAATTTCCCCGTGCCAGTTCACCAATCAGTACGCCTATCTCGCGGCGCGCCATTGCTGATTTCAGTCCCAGTGCATGAGTGGATTTTGTTGCGGTATCCAGTTTGCGGATATAGACATCGGCGGCACTGCTAACCCCCAGTTCAGCCGCCTTCACCCGCAGCAACTCAGTACGGGAGAGGCCCTGTACCGCCGTCTGCTCTTTCAGTCGACGTATAAACTGTGCTTTTTTCTGCGTGGCCAGCGCCTCCGCATCGGTAAGTTCGCGTGTCTTTGCAGCAGCTTCAGACACCAGAGCCAGATAATCGCCCTGTGAAATATCTCCGCGTCCTTTCGCCTGTCGTACCTGCGCCTGGATACGCTGTAACTCCTGCAGACCACCGCTTAACTGTTTTACACTGTCAATCTGACGGTAAAATGCCGCTGCGGCTGCATCCTGAGCCTGTGCAACCACCGCTGCCTGCGCAGCTTCCGCCCTTAACTTCTGATTCAGGTCGACAGCCCTTTCTCTGGCCTCGTTCGCCTCACGCGCCAGTTGTGCCATAGCGTCACTCTGTGTGCGTGTGGCAACCTGTGATTGCGCCATAGCGGCACTGATACTTTTTGCCGATGCCGCCACACTTCTGGCGCTGGACTCCATACATCGCTTGATGCGTTTTTCAACGAGATCACTGCTGTCCACCAGCTTCCCCAGCCCGTTACTGGCAGTCTGAAGACCGGCGGCAACTTTAGCTGTATCAACATCCATGTTGATGACGATATCACCGACTTTCTGGCTCAAATCTCACTCCTCCCGGAATACCGACTGCCACTTCAAGCAGATCCTGCTCCGTCATGCTCTGTACCGCTCCGGGTAATGTCAGCAAACTGAAGTCCGCTGCATCGATTTCTTTCCCCGTCACCAGCATGAACACCTGCGCTTTCAGCGTGGAAAACTCCGCATCCAGCAGGGCATCACTGAAACTGTTTTCCCGAAAGAAATCAGCCCACTCACTAAGTTCAGTTGAACTCATTTCGTCCAGCATCCGGCGCCAGTCAGGCCGCCGGAACTCCCGGGCCAGTTGCCGGACAAAATGAAGCTCATTATTCAGGACTTTTCCGGCGTCATGTCCTCTGATTCATTACCTGAATCACTGGCGTTATCTTTCTTATCCGCAGACAGCCCGCTGAGCATCAGAACACTTTCTGCGCCTGCGTCCAGCGCCTCATACGACCACTTCGCCTGTACTGACTGATAAAGCGTGTCTGCATCCTGAGAAGAATCACCATTCAGAAGCGAGCGGGATACCAGCCAGGCATTAATTTCCAGTGCCATTTGCATATAAGCCACGCGCTTATCCGCTTCCGTCGTACCATCCATATCCGTGTCATATTTCGCAGTACGTTTCTGGATGAACTCCAGGTACTCAATACGTTGCAGGCCGGATAACTCGAACAATGCCACCGACGCATCCCCCCGGGTAAACGTCTCTTTCTTTAAAAACATGATTTATTCCTGAAAAAAATGCCCCAAAACAGGACGAGAGGTGGGTTATGCCTGAACAGTAATATCCGCAATAGCGGTAAAATTACCGTCTGTTGTCATGCCAATAATTTTCACTGTACCTGCCTTAACACCTTTTACAGTGGCAATATTTTCCGCCTGCGTGACGGTGGCTGTAGTCGGATCTGACGTTGCGATACGCAGTGATTTATCTGTCACGTTATCCGGTTTCACCGTGAACGTAACCGCTGTTGTGGCGCCGACCTTCACGGTGGCATTTGTCGGTTCCACTGTCAGTCCGGTAACACTAACCACTTCCGGTGCATCCTCTTCAGCCATGTACGGACGGCCCACACTGGTAATTTTTACTGTACGGGCGATCTCATCCTTACTCTGCACCGTTTTCCCCAGCGAGCTCACCCAGCCTCTGAACACATCAACAGTGCCGTTCGGATACTTGATCCGGAATCCGCGCTTCTGCCCGGTCGTGAACAGTTGAATAAGCTTTTTCTGTACGTCCTCACCTGGCTTCCACGCCAGCGTCACAGAAGTATCCCCGGCAGACTTCTGTCCCTGTGTGGTACTTTTCCAGTCAGCGTTCTCGTCATCAAGATAGTTATTATCTTCTGCATCTGCCGTCAGTTCTCCCGGCTGCAGGTCTTTTACGTTTGCCAGCCTCAGCCAGTTATTATCACTTAGCGGGCTGGCGAACGGATCACCCTCGCTGTTGTACATCCAGAATGTGGTATTTGCGCCTTTTACCGGCGCAAGTGGATTAGGAATTGTCGTGTCTGTCATTCTCTTTTCCTCTACATGGAATAGGTGATGTCGTAACTCAGATCGGCTGACCCCCACATCGCCATTTCATCGTCTCGCTGATAGTTATACCCCTGCGCCGACATTGTCCGGATGATGTCACCCAGTCCCGCCACGCTCCCCAGTGCCGGATACACCCTGTTCTCCATCTGTTCATCCAGGGCGCTGTCCGGTGCAGTGGCTTTCAGAAATACTTCCACATGTAGCACCGCGCTCCAGATATCACCGTCCACCTCAGTACCGGTATACTGAGCATCACTCAGGTACACCGCCACCGCAGGTAACTCATCCTCCTCCACCACGACCGGACGACCGTCAAAAAACGTGATGGAGCCATCATCGGTCTTTTTTAATGCGGCAATAATGGCCTGCCGTACTGCACTGTGTCGGGTCATTTTTTAGTGAATCTCCTCAGTTCATAACTGATTTCATGCTTCAGCTCTTTGGGCATCTCCGTTTTCATCTGTAAAACAACCTGCGTGTTGAACGCATGGCGCAATGCATCAGCAACCGGGATTTTCACCACATTAAGTGGGTATCTTCCGGCACCGGAACGCTCAAATACCTGCCACCATCCGTTCGGAGCCTGCGCAATAAACCCCCGGTCAAAACGGTATTTTCCTATACGTAGCGGCTTACCTTTTCTCCCCCTCATCGGGGTTGATGGTGGCGAACTCAGTAACCTGATGGCAGTCAGCGGATCACAGTTCACATAAATGTTGGCAAAAGGCTTGTCCGCTCTGGCCAGCCTGACTCTGGCGCGACGTCTTACCGTTCTGACGGGAATACCCTGCCGTCGGTTGTCTCCGGCCACCACCAAAGCAGCAGCACTGCGAACTGACACGCTGACCACCCGTTTTGCCACCCGGTTAATGGCCCGAATTTTTGCCCGGGTCACATATCCACGATCAATTTCTTTAAGTACTGAAATGGCCTCTTTAAGCCCCTTTACCTCCATTGTTCTCCTCCAGAGTCAGTTGTGGCTTACCGTTAAAACGCCGGATACGGGTCACGGTAAACTCACTGCCCCGCAGTACCACCCTGTCTCCCCGGCGCGGGATAACGTTGCCTGAAAACACCACTACGTTTTTTCCGTTTCCTTCAACAGGCCCCAGTTCAGCCAGAAAATCAGACTCCACCACTATGCAGTCAGTCCCGTTGATGTTGACCTTCATGCCGAAGCGTTCTGCGATAAGTGCATCCATGCGCCTTTTCATCCCGTCAAAAAGGTCAGCCATTAATTTTTACCGGAACGGTTTCATCACCGTTTGCCGCTGGCGCCCATACCACCCCGACATACGGCAGGCTGCCGGTTGCATCCGTCTGAACCACGTTATCCTTCAGATACACTTTTTTCCCGACGGCAATATCCTCTGTTGTCAGTTTTGGTATGCTGAATACCCCTTCTGCGATGCCGGTTCCGGCGCTCCCGGCGGCAATATCGGTAACAGCCACAGCGAACATATCGCCGACCTGTACCAGATCTCCGCTCTTTAGTGACGTGGTCGCCACAATTTCAATCGTTTTGTCGTCTTCCACGTAATTCTTAGCCACGGTTATTCTCCTTTCCGGCACGCCGTGCCGGATTTCAGGTATAAAAAAAGCCCGTCAGGGCCGTATCGCTTAATGTCTGCTTTTAGTGGGTTATACGGTGCATTTCACCATGCCGCGATAATCCACCGGCGCAACGCCCGCATCAATACGAACTTTCGTGGTTACGCCATCCACCGTGAATCCTTCCTGCTGGTCGATATACGGCTCATCCACGCCGTTAAGGTAAGCCACCTCAACGGTATCGCTGCCTTTTGCTGCAGTAAGATAGAAAGTGGACTGACTGGCGTCATCAAGACGAGGCTCCGCGATCACCGTGGCGAAATCTTTCACCGGGTTAATGATCCCGGCGTTAATATCCGCCCCCTTGACACTGACAGATTTAATCACCTGATTTGAAACAGACTCCATCGCCGTCGGCACCAGTACAAATGCCGGACGGATATTGAGGTGGCGATCGCCCTCTTTCTGCATCCGCATTAGCTGGCGCGTCACCATCCTGTACCATTGCGTCACTGCGCCGGATAAACATGGCAAAAGCCGCCGAAATACGCGCGGCCAGCCTTTCACTGTCCTCATACTCCTTCAGATCCAGCAGCCGGATAATAACCGGCGCCAGCAGCGTGACGCCCCGCGCCTGATTCAGGCGACGGGTGAATTTAAGATGCAGCATATTTTCTGCATCGATAAGCTTGGTGGCCACCATAGCGGTGGCAAATCCCGGCCAGGATTTACAGACGATGTAACTTTTTGGCCTTTGCCAGTCGTTAAAATAGATCCCCTGAATCAGATTATTTGTACTGTCCGTCTGTTCCATCGGGACATAATCCGGTTCCATCGCCTCAAGCCAGAACGGTACGCCCGCCACCGGCTCAAGCCCCGGCATTTTTCCCGCCACCATCTGGGAGAACACCTCCCCGTCCCGCAACCATGTGCGTAACAAAAGGCGCTCCAGTACCGGGCGCGTATATTGTCCGGTCACGTCCGGCGACACGGACCACTCTGCCCATCTGGCGCGGATTTGTTCCGCCAGCGCGTTATTCAGCGTTCCGGCCACCGTCAGTGGTTGTGGCTCAACGATGATCCCCTTAGCCCCGATAACGCGCTCTTCCATCTTATCGAGCGCCCCCACCACCAGATCGTGATTGTTATCGAACCAGCGGGCCTGCTCCCGCAGGGACTTTCCGGCAATCTGGTTTAGTTGATTGGCGTTGCGGTTTTCACGCTTAATTTTATGTGTCCGGGTGGGTATTGCAGCCTCGTAAGCTTTTATTACTGCCCGCGATCGGAGTCTTGATACAGCCCATCCCGGCGACATCATGCTGATAGCTTTATCGATAAAATTCATGACAACCTCGCCCGGGTGAAAAGCCGTCGCGGATTATTTAACCGCTGTAACCTGTCTTCAATCTCGCGGCGCCCCTTCCTGATTTCCTCCAGACTTTCCATTGTCATTGACTGACCGTTAAGCATGATGGACTTGCCTTTCAGTACAGCAAGCTCGGCCTCCAGATAGGCGTTGTACAACTCCTGTAGCCCTGCCCTGGTCATAACCACCCTCCTCCGGAACCACCGCCCCAAGCGGGTAAAATTTTTTTCTTCCTGGCTTTCACGGCTTTCTCTCCTCCTTCGTGTTGCTCCTGCTGGCGAACCTCAACAGGCTGCGTGGTTTTTGCGGCGTCTTTTTCCGGTAAGCGAGCCCATCCTGGTGGTTTTTCCCAGTTGATTCGCTCATAGCCACGGAGAATAGCCAGCGCGTGGGCGTAACACATCAGATCGAGCGCCTCGTTATTACCGCGTCCCGGTTTTTTCCACTTTCCGTCTGCGCTGTGCTCTTCATAGGTCAGTTCCTCGTAGAACCACGGCCCCAGCCAGTCAGGAAAATGAATGTAATTCGCCCCCGGCTCCTCACGCTCCAGTGCGGCAGCTACCCTGTCTTTCAGGGCATTGGTCTGTAACAGATACAACGGCACATCCCCCCTGGCTTTTGCCCGACGTTCTGAGCGTTCGGTGTTATCGGGATAGGTTTTGGTGATCAGCTTCTCGCGTCGGGTACTGTCTCCCTTGAACAGATAAACGCGCCCGGCAACGCCTTTTCGCTTACACCTTCGCCAGAACGCGTAGGCATTATCGGTAACACCGTCTTCACCACCTGAGTCCACCGCCATTGCCAGTACCGGCATAAACTGTTCAGGATCTGCCGCCAGCGGATACGTCTTTTCCAGCACATCCGTTTTCAGCAAATCCCAGTCTTCCGGTCTTGCAGCCGGATTGACAGGCTGGCTTTCGCCATCCTCATTCACTCTCAGGGAATAACGGATGTTGTAGCGGTCAATGATCCAGCGTTCACCATATGCGCCATAGCCCACTACCTGGACCACAAAGCGCCGCTTTTTACCGCCCTGTACGTCAACGGTTGCCACAATAAAACGCACCCCGTCAGAAACGGTACGTTTTGATACGTCCTCAGCGCGTGCCATCAGCGCGTCACCGCTGCGTGCCTCCAGCGAGCGACGGGACTGATAGGGTAATCCCCAGTCCGTATTGATGACGGCTTTCAGGGTTTCCTCGCTGCCGGCTCGTTCGTATTCCTCTTCGGCGGTCAGCAGCTTGTAAACCAGTTGCGCCCAGGTCTGATAAGCCGCCGCCGGTCCCTCCATCCAGAAACTGGCGATACGTGAGCGGCGGGCTTCGCCGGTAATATTGCCGTCGCGGTCAATGTGCTGACCTTCCCGCAACCAGACGCCACGATTATTCAGCTCACGCTTCTGCTGTGGTTCAGTCAACTTATGGCAGTGTGGGCACTGAATCCGCGCTGCTTCACTGGCCTCCATAGGGTCGGCAATATGGCGATAGCCGGTCATATTCGCCATTGATGGCTGAAAATATTCGCCACAATGCGGACACGGCCAGTACCAGCGACGACGATCGCCACGGTTGTACAGGGAAAGTATTCCTGTGGTCGGCGGTGCTTCGTGCGGTGATGACGGTTTCCATCTGGTATCGGTAATTTCCCGCCCCGGCGAGCTCTCCACCAGTGTCATACCCAGCGACATAAACGTTGTGGTACGCTTCGACGCCAGCGAGAATGCATCCCCCTCACCATCAACATCTTCGGGGAACCGATCGTAGTCAGTCAGCGCCACACATTTAAAATCCGAAGACGAAAAAACATTGATTGATGGCCAGCCAATTTTCAGAAACGAGCCATCACGAAACGTTTTATCATGCACATTATTATCGTTACGGTGAGGGCTGAGTCTTCTTGCTATCGCCGGACTGTGGCGAAACATCTTTGCCAGACGCCGCTTTGAGTGCTCCTGCGCCTTGTCCTGAGTCATCTGAACCACCAGCATGTCAGACGGATCGCAGACAATATTGTAGGAAATCCAGCCGTCAATCAGCCCCAGCGTCTTACCGGTTCTTGCCGGGGCGACAAATACCACGGCATCGTAGCTGCGTGATGACAGGCAGTTCATGGCTTCCACCACATAGGGGGTCAGGGTGGATTCCCATGCCACAGAATTTCCCGCATCGCGTGGTACGCGCATATATTTTCTGACCGCATCCGATATTTTCATCCTGCGCGGCGGCCTGAACATCGATGAGATATCACATCCGGCAACAACGGCAGAGGCTAAACTATTCCTGCTCTTCCTCTTGCCCTTCGTCACCGTTGTCATCATCATCTCCGTTTATAGCATCCGCGCAGGCCTGGTATGTCATGCTGGCCAGATCTTCCCTGAGTTGATCAATAATTTTTTGCGTCATTTCCAGCGCATCAGGCGGCAATGCCGCATCCCTTTCCAGTAAGTCCGGCAGTATCTCCAGTGTCTTGACGACCGTTTTTGCCATGACAGCATAAACGCTCAGCACCTCGCTGGCCGGGATCAGAGTTCTCATCTCCTTTTCCAGCTCAATACGCGTCATTTCCGACTGAAACCATGCCCGTCGATCTGAGGGTTTCATCTTATTGGGGTCATTCTCCCCGGTAACAGCCGGCATCGTCATCATGGCGGTCAGAATATCCACCAGCCGGTAGATTTTCAGGTTACTACCGTTCCCACCTGAGGTTTTTACGCCCTTCAGCCTGCTGGCGATGGTCTGTCGGTGTGCACCAGTGATGGCCGAAAGCTGTGTGATGTTTAATTCGAGGCTTTTAATTTCCTGTTCCACAGTCGTGCTCTTTTCCTGTATACGGTGAAAATGGCGTTCAGTGTCGAACAAAAAACGTACCACTTCGACACTGAAAACAGTAAATGTATTGATTTTTAAGGTTATTTTTCAGTGCTGACAGAGACTAAAAAATCAAAAATCAGCCGATTCCCGCGAGCCCGAAGCCACCCGTGGCGCCCCCTGCCCGGGAGTACCTTTTTAATACAGTCACCATTGGTTACTAGTTTTTCCTGCATTACCGTGGCATTGGGTGCGAATGTACGCCTGCGCCCCTTCCAGTTGCTTTTGCATCGTCTTCACTCGCTCTTTGAGGGCGAAATAATCCCGTTGAGCGGAGTCTGCCAGTCTGGGGCTGGCTGCATTATCCATGCGGGCGGTGGAGGTGGATTTACCTGTCGGCACTGCGGGGCATGTTGCGTTGACGTACAGGCGACGGCGGCCAGCGGCAACATCATCGCGCAAAGCATCATTCTCAGCTTTCGCATCGGCTAATTCCTTCGTGTATTTTTCATCGAGGGCGGCAACGTCACGCTGGCGCTTAGTCATGTCGGTAATTGTCGCGTTCGCCAGCGTCAGCCTATGAGTAACGGTGTCGCGCTGCTCTTTGTAGGCGATGGCATTATTTCGGTAGTGATTTGCCAGCAGACCGGCAACAATTAGCGAGACGAGCAACAGGCCAACAAACATCGTTTTCCAGTTGAACATCATGACAGGAACAGAG
>NZ_JBGDTY010000030.1:0-21176 GCF_046552515.1 Salmonella sp. SAL00653 | reverse complement strand
TTAGAAATCTGCCAGCACAGGCAAACTGAATATTAGCGATGGCCCGCTGCGGGGCCACTGGAGAAAACGATGAGCAAAAAAATTAGAGACTTTGAATTGATGAGCACCCGCGAAATTTGCTGCCAGCTCAGGATTTCTTCCAGGACGCTGGAGCGTTACCGTAAGCGACCAAGCGACAACAACCCATTCCCGGGGCCTGACTGTTCATATATGGGTGGCTCCAACAAATGGCTTAAAACCAAAGTCAATGAGTGGCAGGTCAGGGAAATGTCACGACCAACACGCCGTCCAATGTCGCATCTGAATCTGCCCCGTGACAACAAAGGTCGACTCATCCGGTCTGACGTGGCGTGAACTCCAGAACATCGGGCTCGATGATGCTCATCAGTCGGGCCCACCATTTACTATAAGCTTCTCTCATTTCTTCGATATAGGTGTATTTGTCGTACACCGACCACACTCCAGGCAGTTTGTGCCCGAGCATCATCTCAGCAATATGTGGTTCAGTCAGCTCGGAGAAATTCGTTCGCGCAGTTCTGCGTAGATCATGGATCGTAAAGTGCGGAACCTGCTCGTTATAAGCCTTCAGCATGAACTTAACAAGGTTGCTGCTGATGCTCATATGAAAGCCTTCGCTCATCGGCTTGTCTGCATATTTTGAGAAAACAAAACGGCCTGGCGCCAGCTCAATGGCTCGTTGTATCAGCGGGAGCATTTCAGGGATGATCGGGCGGATTATCGGCTTCTTACTTTTCCGTCCCGTTTTATGATTTTCCCACGGTACGGTCCAGACGCCCTCCTCAAAATCGAAATGCGAAACTTCAGCCTGACGGAGTTCACCGACCCTGCACGCCCATATCAGGGACAATTTATAAAGGATCTTGTTTCGCTCAATAAGGCGGGAATCCTCAATAGCTCGCCAGACAATCGCAATTTCTTTGCGATCCAGTGTTCTCTCCCCCATTTTCTTCTGAATACCAAAATCACGACCGGACATTTCAGAAAGTGGGTTAACCTCAAGCAACTGGCGCTTCACTGCCCATGAGTAGCACTGCCGACCGTTACTAATTACTCGCCGGGTGATCTCAGTGTATCCCTGCGCCAGTCGGTCCAGAACTGTAAGCCAGTTGTGCAGCGTCAACTGATGCGCCGGATACTTACCCAGCTTAGGGAATACATGCAGCTCAAACGAACGCAGTATTTGATCGGATGTTTCTTTCTGAACGCATACCATCGCATGCCATTCTCTGAAAAGTTCCTCGAATGTGTACTGGCTGTTGATTTTAGCTTTATCGAGGCTTTGCCTGATCCGCGGATTTTCTCCCCGGGCAAGAATGGCGGCCCACTTAGTTACCTCTTCGCGCGCGGCCTTCAACCCGAATTCCGGGTAACTGCCGATCGTCATCTTGTCCTGCTTACCCAGGAAACGGAATCGGTAGAAAAAAGTGACGGCGCCCTTTTTGGAAATGCGCACCCACAGACCGTCCCGGTCTGCCTTCTCCTCAACTTTATCGCGTTCGCGCCCGAGGCACGACTTTAGATAACTATCTGAAATAGCCATGATTTATCCCTGCATATGTCCATCAGAACGGAAGATTCTGTGTCCATCATAGGATATGGACGCACTGGTGGACACAAAAACCATGACTCATGATGTCGTAGGTTGACTGTACATGCAACCAGTATCATTTTTGTGAGCGCTTATTTTGCGGGGATCTTGAGAGGATTTTGTCGTAGGTTTGCGGAGGGTGGCGGGGTATCAATTATCGATGTGAGCAATGATCGAAAAGTTACGTATGTTCTTCATAGAGATAAATTATTATACCTTACGCCTGGTTGACCAGACTTTAGAGGTCGCTGTTCTGAGCTTAACGTCTGTTTTAACTGAAACGCCGCATTCTACACTACAACGCTAAGGCGAGGAAATGTTCATAGTGTAAGGAGAGCGGGAACTGGAAAACGCCTCGCTTTTTTCCTGTAAAACACCGCAACGCAGGAAAAGCGCATGCTTATCGGGACAACAACCCAACGCGGCAGGTGTACCGTTGGGCAAAACGTTTACTGGCGCGTTTCGATTGAGGTAGTTTCGACGCGAACAAGGTCCGGCGGGAGGGCAACGTTTAAAATCACCGGCTGCCAGGCGTCGCGCTCCGCCAGTTTTCGGGAATAGCCGCGGGCAACCAGAAAACCGCCCACGCCGCCCAGCACGGCCCCGCTTAATGCGGCAAGGTCAGATCCAAACAGCATCTGAAAAAGCGCCGCACAAAGAAATAGCCCCGCTAAAGGCGACATATAGACCAGCAACGCCGAACCTAAAAGGCTTTTTTCGGCGATGCCCAACTCGACTTTCTGCCCCGGCGCCAGCGGCTCCGCGCTTGGCACAACAATGGTATGGGTGGTTTGCGGCCCTAATTTATTCAGCACGCGACTGCCGCATCCCGCACGGGAGGCGCAGCTGCTGCATGACGCTTTAACGTCGCAGCTCACCACCGCCTGACCATTCTGCCAGGAGACAACGGTTGCCCACTCTTTAATCATTGTACTGCCCTGAATTTGATACTGTCGGCAATGCGCTTCGCCGTTTGCGGCGGAAGCTCGCCGACAATGGTGATTTCCGCGTTGTCGCGAACGCTGCTATAAACCGTTCGGCGCCCGGTGCGCAGCATCTGATCGCTGCTGTTTTGCGTCGCCCGGTTCACATTGACGGAAAAGCTAAACAGACCGTCAGAATAAAGCCGCGATTCGATAGGCAGGTTATCCATCGTCGGCAACGGACGACGGCTGCTGGAAACTTCGCTAAAGCCTTGCGGCACCCAGGATGGACTCCAGTTAAATTTCGTTTTTTCGCCACCGGGAACAGAAAGCAGCGGCGGCAGATTCGCCTTCGCCAGCGCCTGCATGTTGCTGCCGATATCCTGACTCACCGTGAACGCAATAACGCGGAACTGCTCCAGCGTCTCGCCATCGCGATCCAGCAGATCAACGCGCATCGGCAGTTTGGTGTCCATGTCCATCCAGACGATATAGCTGTAACGCGTACCATCGCGCGCCACAACGCGGATAACTTCGCACAATCTGTCTGCGATACGGGTGCGTCCGACAGAAATAAAGTCGTAGTAAGGCGCCAGGCGCTTAAAGTCGGTGTAAATCAGGGAAGGCAGAGAATCGACAATATAATCACCGTTCAGGGTGAACGGCTCAAGGCCCGGTTCAAAATAACTGATTTCATTACCACGCTGTACGACCTCCCGGCGGGGACCGTCCAACTGTAGCAATTGCGCAAGCGGGCGACCATCCAGGCGTGCGTGTCGATAACGTAGAGATTCAACGCCTTGTTTCGTGATGCTGACGAATGACAGCTCGTAATTCAGTGACTGACTGGCGATGTTCATCTGCTGCAATAACGCCCCGGACGCAGGGTCGGCCGAGGCGTTTGCTGAGAAGAACAGGCTAGCCGCCACAAGGGACATGGCAAACCAAAGTTGCTTCATTACTGCGATTGCGTTCCTAAAGTTTGGATTCCTGGCACCTGTACCGCGGCTTGCTGGGTTTGCGCCTGCTCAAACTGAAGCTGTTCGGAGTGCAGTCGGCGCTGCAGTTCATAGTCCTGCAACATGGCATTAATGCGACGACGCTGCTCCTGTACCTGCTGTTGCTGACTGCCGACAGGCGCTGCTTCAGAAGGCACTCCCAGACTTACCGGGCTGGCTTTCCCCATCATAGGCAGGGTATTGAAAACCGGCGTTTCAGGTTGTTGGGATGTTTCAGATTGCCCATTATAGTGCTGGACACCGACGATAACTGCAAGTGAAACGCACGCCGCCACGCCCATTTGGGTAAGCTGCGCCGCCCACGGACGCACTTTTTTCCAGAACGGCATTTTCTGCCATTGCTGCGGAGCGGGTTGGGCCTCAGGGATTAATGGCGACACCTGACGTACTGGCTCGTTTTCAATAGCGGCCATCACGCGAGCGGATATATCGAAATGGAGAACGTCAGGCGTATCCCCCCGCATTGAATCGCGGATCAGGTGATAACTCTCCCAAGTTTTCTGCATTTCCGGGTCGTGCGTAAGCGCTTTGAGCAGCTCACTATCCAACGTTTCGCCATCCATCAAAGCGGAAAGTTTTTCTTTCTGCATGCCTAATACCTTTTCCAGTATCCCGCTATCGTCAACGCCTGATAAGCGGTTGAACTTTATTATCAATAGCTTCCCGCGCCCGGAAGATACGTGAACGCACCGTCCCCACCGGACAATCCATGATAGCCGCTATCTCTTCATAGCTCAGGCCATCCAGCTCCCGTAAGGTGATTGCCATACGTAAATCTTCCGGGAGGGACTCAATAGTTCGGAAAACTATCTGTCTCAGTTCTTCTGACAACATTAAGTTCTCAGGGTTCGAAATTTCTTTCAGCGCGCCGCCGCTTTCAAAGTTTTCTGCTTCAATCGCGTCTACATCACTGGAAGGCGGACGACGCCCCTGCGCAACCAGGTAGTTCTTCGCGGTATTGACCGCAATACGATACAACCAGGTATAAAAAGCACTATCCCCCCGGAAAGAATCCAGCGCGCGATAGGCCTTAATAAATGATTCCTGTACGACATCGGGAACGTCGCCCGATGGCACATAGCGGGAAACCAGGCTCGCCACTTTATGCTGGTAGCGCACTACCAGTAAGTTAAAGGCTTTCTGATCTCCCTTCTGGACCCGTTCAACCAGGACCTGGTCCGTTAACTGCTCGCTCATCCGAGGTAATGTCTCCCCAAACCAAATTTCCACGCGCTTTCGAAACGCCACTCCATAAGCCGCACTATGAGCAAGCAACAGGTTAGAGTGTCTATGTTTCGTAAAGTTCCGTTACGCATTTGTTTTTGTTTGTCATGTTGTAGACAGGTCTTATCTTCCATTATAAGTCTACAGATGCTGAACAACGCACTATCTGTACAGAAATGCCCATTTCGTCGTTTGCAGAGTAACCTAACAGCATCTTTATTTCACTACAAAATCCGACGCTAACACCCTGCCCTATAAAATATTTTTTGCCGTTTATCTCTCGCCGTATTTTTATTTTATGTTTAATAAGCACAACACCAGAGAAATCATAACGTGCTTTTTAGCGCCATATAGTGCTAATCTGCCGCAACCATGTTTAGTAAATTAAACAAGAACCATGATGACAACTCCTGAACTGTCCTGTGATGTGTTAATTATCGGCAGCGGCGCGGCCGGACTCTCGCTGGCGCTGCGTCTGGCTGAAAAGCATAAGGTTATCGTCCTGAGTAAAGGGCCGGTGAGCGAGGGCTCCACGTTTTATGCGCAGGGCGGTATTGCCGCCGTGTTTGATGAAACCGACAGTATTGCGTCGCATGTCGAAGATACGCTGATTGCCGGCGCCGGAATTTGCGATCGCCACGCGGTGGAGTTTGTCGCCAGCAACGCCCGTACCTGCGTGCAGTGGCTTATCGATCAGGGCGTCCTGTTTGATACGCATGTCCAGCCAAACGGCAAGGAGAGCTATCATCTCACGCGTGAAGGCGGCCATAGTCATCGCCGTATCCTTCATGCCGCCGACGCTACCGGAAAGGAAGTCGAAACCACGTTGGTCAGTCGGGCGCAAAATCATCCTAATATTCAGGTGCTGGAACGCAGCAACGCCGTTGATTTAATTATCTCCGATAAAATGGGTCTGCCGGGGCCTCGCCGGGTCGTCGGCGCCTGGATCTGGAATCGCAATAAAGAGTGGGTTGAAACCTGTCATGCGAAGTCGGTGGTGCTGGCGACCGGCGGCGCCTCAAAGGTTTATCAATATACCACTAACCCGGATATTTCCTCCGGCGACGGTATCGCGATGGCCTGGCGCGCAGGCTGTCGGGTCGCTAATCTGGAATTTAACCAGTTTCATCCCACCGCCCTTTATCACCCGCAGGCGCGTAATTTTCTCCTTACCGAAGCGCTGCGCGGCGAAGGCGCATACCTTAAACGTCCGGACGGTTCACGGTTTATGCCGGACGTTGACGAACGCGGGGAACTGGCGCCGCGCGATATTGTCGCCCGCGCCATTGACCATGAGATGAAACGACTCGGCGCAGACTGTATGTTTCTCGATATCAGCCACAAGCCTGACGATTTTGTCCGCCAGCACTTCCCGATGATCTATGCGAAACTGCTCGATTTGGGGATGGATTTAACCAAAGAACCGATTCCCATTGTTCCTGCCGCGCACTATACCTGCGGCGGCGTGGTCGTCGATGATTATGGTCGTACCGATGTAGACGGCTTATATGCCATTGGCGAAGTCAGTTACACCGGCCTGCACGGCGCTAACCGTATGGCGTCCAACTCGTTGCTGGAATGCTTAGTGTACGGCTGGTCCGCAGCAATGGATATCGACAGGCGAATGCCTTCTGTCCACAGCGTTGACGTCCTTCCCGCCAGGGATGAAAGCCGCGTGGAGAACGCCGATGAGCGGGTGGTGATTCAGCATAACTGGCATGAACTGCGCCTGCTGATGTGGGACTATGTGGGCATTGTGCGCACGACGAAACGGCTGGAGCGCGCCCTACGGCGTATTACTATGTTGCAACAAGAGATTGACGAGTATTACGCCAACTTTCGCGTCTCGAATAATTTACTGGAGCTGCGCAATCTGGTGCAAGTGGCCGAACTGATTGTGCGTTGCGCGATGATGCGTAAAGAGAGCCGGGGGCTGCACTTTACGCTGGATTATCCGCAACAACTGGCTGAATCAGGCCCATCAATCCTTTCGCCGTTAACGCCCCACATAAACAGATAAAATGCCTGGGTCAGCGCCGTATAACTTTCAGAATAATGCTGGTCTGACCCGCGAATCACTAATCTGTCGCTAAAGCACTCCCCGGCTTGTGGGGAGAATGCGAGCAAAACCCGGTGCGGCAAGCGCGCTTCGTTTTCCGCAACGTCAGTACGTAATCGCAAATGCCATCCCATGTTGAGCGCTTGCTGCGTAAAAGCGTTACCTATTTGTTCCGGCAAGACTACGCAAAAAAAGCCATCTTCGGTAATACAATCCGCCGCAATAGCCAATAACGTCTGGTGATCCAGCGTAGCGGTGTAACGCGCCTGCTCCCGCTGCGGCGTGGCGCATTCCACACCGGGTTCGTAATAAGGCGGGTTGCTGATAATAAGATCAAAGCGTACCGTCTGGCGAGGCGCCCAACGCTGAATATCGTCAGTATGCACCGTTATTCGATGCGGCCAGGGAGAGTGAGCCACGTTTTCCTGCGCTTGCATGGCAGCCCCGGCATCCAGTTCCACGGCGTCAATAGGCACATTGTCATCCGTCCGCTGCGCCAGCATTAACGCCAGCAGACCGCTTCCAGTACCGATATCCAGAATTCGCTTTACATCCGCGACCGGCGCCCACGCCCCGAGTAAAATACCGTCAGTTCCCACTTTCATCGCACACCGATCGTGTGCGACAAAAAACTGTTTAAACGTAAATCCGTTACGACGAAGAACGGAGCCAGACTGAGACATGTAAAAACAACCTTGCAAAAAACGGCGACAGCGCCGAGTGAAAACAATACCTGAGAAGGGATATCCATACAAACAGATGAAGATTGCGGCCGTAACGTCTATAATCAGCGCCCCACACAGAGGTAGAACATGACTGTAACGACTTTTTCCGAACTTGAACTCGACGAAAGCCTGCTGGATGCCCTCCAGGATAAAGGTTTCACTCGCCCGACCGCCATTCAGGCTGCCGCCATTCCGCCTGCGCTCGATGGCCGTGATGTACTCGGTTCTGCGCCGACAGGCACCGGTAAAACGGCGGCATATCTGCTGCCGGCGTTGCAGCACCTGCTCGACTTTCCGCGTAAAAAATCGGGGCCGCCGCGCATTCTGATCCTGACGCCAACCCGCGAGCTGGCAATGCAAGTTGCCGATCACGCTCGTGAACTGGCTAAGCATACTCATCTGGATATCGCCACGATTACCGGCGGCGTGGCCTATATGAACCATGCTGAAGTGTTTAGCGAAAACCAGGATATCGTGGTCGCCACGACGGGCCGTCTGCTGCAATATATAAAAGAAGAGAATTTTGACTGCCGGGCGGTTGAAACACTGATCCTTGACGAAGCTGACCGGATGCTCGACATGGGCTTCGCTCAGGACATTGAACATATCGCTGGTGAGACCCGCTGGCGTAAACAAACGATGCTGTTCTCCGCCACGCTGGAAGGCGATGCGATTAAAGATTTTGCCGAGCGCCTGCTGGAAGACCCGGTTGAGGTTTCTGCCAATCCGTCAACCCGCGAGCGTAAGAAAATTCACCAGTGGTACTACCGTGCCGACAATTTCGAACATAAAGTTGCGCTGTTGAAGCACCTGCTAAAACAAGACGATGCAACCCGTTCTATCGTGTTTGTACGTAAACGTGAACGCGTCCATGAACTGGCTGAAACGCTGCGTCTGGCAGGGATCAACAATTGCTATCTTGAAGGCGAGATGGCACAGATCAAACGTAACGAAGGTATTAAGCGTCTCACCGACGGTCGCGTTAACGTGCTGGTCGCGACCGACGTCGCGGCACGCGGGATTGATATTCCTGACGTCAGCCACGTCATTAACTTCGACATGCCGCGCAGTGGCGATACCTATCTGCATCGCATTGGTCGTACAGGCCGTGCTGGCCGCAAAGGCACTGCAATCTCGCTGGTAGAAGCCCACGACCATCTGTTGCTGCTGAAAATCGGTCGCTACATCGAAGAGCCGCTAAAAGCGCGCGTCATTGATGAGCTTCGCCCGACCACGCGTGCACCCAGCGAAAAGCTGACCGGCAAACCGTCGAAAAAAGTGCTGGCGAAACGCGCCGAGAAGAAAAAAGAGAAAGAAAAAGAGAAGCCGCGCGTGAAGAAACGTCACCGCGATACAAAAAATATCGGTAAGCGCCGCAAGCCAAGCGGTACAAAAATGCAGGAGCAATCCAGCGAAGAATGATGATAATGCCGGGTTCGTTAACCCGGCATTTTTTTATCTTCCACGGTAAAACACGCCTCCATACACTGCATAAATATCTGCATTGCCGGGCTGACCGCTTTCCCGGCATGATGGGCGCACAGCGCCATAATCGATAGCGACGGCGCGCCAAACGGCAGCTCTTTCAACTGACCGGTACTAAGTTCTCGTTCAACGGCAAAACGTGGTAAAAAGCTGATGCCCAGGTTAGCAGCCACACACTGTTTAATGCTTTCAATACTCCACAGTTCAATGGTGTTTTCCAGCGTAATCCGCCTCTGCCGTAGCGTACTTTCAAACAGCTGGCGGAAGACACATTGCGGTTCATTGATGATGAAGCTACAGGGGATATGCTGATCTGGCTGCGTAAAATCAGCATCCTGTAGCAGTGGAGAGGCCACCAGCGCCAGCGACTGCTCCCCCAGTTGCTGCATCGTGAGCGCGTCATCATTACCTACGCGATAAAAAACGCCCAGATCGACCTCGTCATTCAGCAACGCATCACGTATCACATAGCAATTCAGCGACTGTAGCGACAATTTGACATTCGGCGCTCGCAGCTTAAAACGTTGTAGAACCTGCGGCATTTTGTACGCCAGTAAGGTTTCACCTGTCGCCACGCGCAGCTCTCCGCCGGGTTCCGCATCCTGCCTTGCGGCTTCACGAATCAACTCCATCACACGCGTCAGTTCATGGATATGCGGCATCAGCTTTTTCCCCTCAGTGGTCAGGCACATTCGGCGCCCTATTTTCTCGAACAGTTGCAGGGAAAACTCACGTTCAAGCTGTTGAATATGAAAAGTTACCGTCGACTGAGTGCAGCACAGCTTTTGCGAAGCCCGCAGAAACGAGCCCTCTTCCACTACCGTTTTCAGCGTAATAAACCGACGCAGATCCATAACCACCAACCTATCGAAAATCTCGAATTCAGAATTAAAAAACATTCATTTTTTTAAATATTTCATATCGGGTACTGTCTGCTAAAACAGAGGAGATGACAAGTGACACCGATGCTTTTAAGCGCTTTATGGACTTATACATTAATCACCGCCCTTACCCCCGGCCCTAACAATATTCTCGCGCTTAGCGCAGCAACTGCACATGGTTTTCGGCAGAGTATTCGTGTACTGGCAGGTATGAGTCTGGGATTTTTGGTCGTCATGCTGCTGTGCGCCGGGATCGCGTTTTCCCTTGCGGTTATCGATCCGGCAATCATTCATTTGCTCAGTTGGGTGGGGGCTGCGTATATCCTGTGGCTGGCGTGGAAAATTGCTACCAGTCCAGCGGCGGATGAGAACGCCAGACCAAAACCGGTTGGCTTTTGGGTAAGCTTTGGCCTGCAGTTTGTGAACGTCAAAATTATTCTGTACGGCATTACCGCTCTGTCTACATTTGTTTTACCGCAAACGCAGGCGCTGAATTGGGTCATCGGCGTCAGTATATTGCTGGCATTGATCGGCACGTTCGGTAATGTGTGTTGGGCGCTGGCGGGACATCTGTTTCAGCGGGCGTTTCGCCATTATGGTCGCCAGTTAAATATCATTCTGGCGTTACTGCTGGTGTACTGCGCGGTGCGGATTTTTTACTGACCCAAATAAAACAAAAGCGGAAAAGGCCCGGCCTCTTCCGCTTGTTATTACCGGATAAGCCTTACAGGCTTTCGGTAAAGGTACGAGCGATAACGTCGCGCTGCTGTTCCGGCGTCAGGGAGTTAAAACGCACCGCATAACCAGAAACACGAATAGTCAGCTGCGGGTATTTTTCCGGATGCTTAACCGCGTCTTCCAGAGTTTCACGACGTAGAACGTTAACGTTCAGATGCTGACCGCCTTCAACGCGTACTTCCGGTTTAACTTCCATCGGAATTTCACGGTATTCAATCTCGCCCAGTTTGCTGACAGCCACAACTTCATCTTCAGCAAAGCCGGATTTTGCAACGATGCAGCGCGCTTCGCCTTTTTCGCTGTCCAGCAGCCAGAAGGAATTCAGCAGGTCGTCGTTAGCGGCTTTAGTAATCTGGATACCTGTAATCATGTGATGCCTCCCCAGGCAAAATTATTTGATTTCGGTCGGCCTAATCCCGGCCAATTGGTAAAACCATTGTTGCTTGAGTGTATATATACCCTTCGATCACCCTTCATTCTTTGATTTAAATCAATAAAAACCACACCATAAAAATGGTGATGAAGGGAATTTATTGTTTTACATCAACTTACACCATTCAGACCTATAAACTTTTTACATAAATTTTCAACTATCTTTTGTAGGTAACCGTTTTTGTAGCACGCAGGATTTTGCACTGCAGAAAGAAGCAGTTAACCTAAGGGAACTGGAAATTCGCAGGAGAGCGAGATGGCGACTGAGTTAACCTGGCACGATGTGCTGGCTGATGAGAAACAGCAACCTTACTTTATCAATACGCTTCACACTGTTGCTGGCGAGCGTCAGTCGGGTATCACGGTCTACCCGCCGCAAAAAGATGTGTTTAACGCCTTTCGCTTCACAGAACTGGGCGACGTTAAGGTGGTGATCCTGGGACAAGATCCTTACCACGGCCCCGGCCAGGCACATGGTCTGGCGTTTTCCGTGCGTCCTGGGATCGCTCCCCCGCCGTCATTAGTGAATATGTACAAAGAGCTGGAAGCCTCCATTCCCGGCTTTGTTCGCCCCGCGCACGGTTATCTGGAAAGCTGGGCACGCCAGGGCGTACTGTTACTGAATACGGTGCTCACGGTACGGGCAGGCCAGGCGCACTCTCATGCCTGCCTGGGGTGGGAAACCTTTACGGATAAAGTGATAAGCCTGATTAACCAACACCGCGAAGGGGTCGTCTTCCTGCTGTGGGGCTCGCACGCCCAGAAAAAAGGCGCGATTATTGATCCACAGCGCCACCATATTCTGAAAGCCCCGCATCCCTCGCCACTCTCTGCGCACCGTGGATTTTTTGGCTGTAACCATTTTGCGCTAACGAACCAATGGCTGGAACAACACGGCGAGAAAACTATCGACTGGACGCCAGTATTACCGGCTGAGAGTGAATAACGTTGGCGGCTCGCCGTTTTATCGCCCGGATAACGGCGCGAAAGCGCCTTGTCTGACCGGGCGGCAGGAAGTACATCATTGGCCCGGCGCGCGTTGCGTCACCGGGCTGCAGCCCTTACGCTTTATTCTGTCGCCACCACTCGGCGAGCAGTACGCCTGTCGCAACCGACACATTCAGGCTTTCCACGTTCCCGGTGCCGTTAATTTTCACGCACAGATCGTCGGGTTCGCGCGCCGCTTCCGGCAGGTAGTCATATTCACGGCCTAAGACCAGCACCATCTTTTCCGGCAGGGTCGTACTAAAGAGCGCCTGACCGCGATCGCTGGACGTCGTCACCACGGTGTACCCCGCCTGACGAAAATCATCCAGTACGTCAACAATGCTTTCACCAGTGATCGGCTGGACATGCTCCGCCCCGCCTTCCGCGGTACGAATCGCCGCGCCGGACTCCAGCAACGCCGCATCCTGTACCACCACGCCTTTCACGCCGAAGTGCGCGCAGCTACGCATCATGCCGCCCAGATTATGCGGGTTAGCGACATCTTCCAACGCCAGCACGCAGTCTTGATCCGCCGCCTGCTTTACCCATTGCTTAACGGTCGTACCGTTACGCTTTTTAATCAGGAAACACACGCCACCGTGGTGCTCGGTGCCGGAAGCTTTTGCCAGTTCGGCTTCATCCACCACATGGTAGGCTTTACGATTCGCCGCCATCCAGCGCAGCGCCTCTTTAAAACGCGGGGTCACGCTTTGGATAAACCATGCGCGCACGATGGCGTCAGGACGGCTCTGGAATAGCGCCTGGCAGGCATTTTCGCCGTAAACGCGTGTCTCTTCCGCACGCTGGCGACGCAAAACTTCAGGGTCGATAAAACTTTTACCGCTAATACCACCATGATCGACTTTCTCAGGCGTTTCATCGCCTGGCGCACGGGACACGGTGCGCCACGGCGAAGTTTCATGTTTACGGTCACGGCTCTGATTATTTCGCTCATCACAGGCGGGGCGACGTCCACCGTCAGTGCGAGACTTTGCTGGGCGGCCTCCCCCTTTCCCGGTACGCGGGTTATGGGTGCGTTTATCAGAGTCATCATCACTACGGACATACATCACTTTGACTTTGCCGCTTTTGTTTTTTAATTCATCGTTCATGCTTTTCTCCACCAGCGCTGCGCGAAGCGCGAAGATTACCCGATGTGCATCCGGTTAGCCATGATTTCGTTTAAAAGCTTGCGACTATTGTACTCATTGAATAAAACACATTGTTGTTTAGCACAGACTCCTCGATAATATGTAACATTATAGAAACATCCCGCGCGTAGCGGGACGTCTTCCGACGTATTCAGAGGTTAGCTATGAACACCGTTTGTACCCATTGTCAGGCCATTAACCGCATCCCCGACGATCGGCTTCAGGACGCGGCAAAATGTGGACGCTGCGGTCATGAGTTGTTTGACGGAGAAGTCATTAATGCGACCGGCGAAACGCTGGACAAACTGTTGAAGGACGATCTTCCAGTGGTGATCGACTTTTGGGCCCCCTGGTGCGGCCCTTGCCGTAACTTTGCGCCAATCTTCGAGGATGTCGCAGAAGAGCGCAGCGGTAAAGTCCGTTTCGTCAAAGTGAATACCGAGGCGGAACGGGAACTCAGCGCCCGTTTCGGTATTCGCAGCATCCCGACGATTATGATTTTTAAACATGGACAAGTGGTCGATATGCTTAATGGCGCAGTGCCTAAAGCGCCTTTCGACAGCTGGCTGAACGAAGCGCTGTAAACGCCACGGGGCGCATCTTGTGCCCCGTTTTCACCTCTGCCACAATAGCGTTTTTCTCCGCAAACGCTTTCTATGACCAATAACGCTGTCCTTCAGTTACGCGCCGAACGGCTTGCGCGCGCTACTCGCCCTTTTCTTGCCAGAGGCAATCGGGTTCGCCGCTGTCAACGCTGCCTGCTGCCGCTAAAATCTTGCCTGTGTGATACGTTAACGCCTTCTCAGGCGAAAAGCCGTTTTTGTCTGGTCATGTTTGACACTGAACCGATGAAACCCAGCAATACCGGCCGGCTGATAGCCGATATTTTGCCAGATACCGCGGCGTTTCAGTGGTCGCGTACCGAGCCGCCGCAGGCGTTGCTGGAGCTGGTACAGCATCCGGATTATCAGCCGATAGTGGTCTTTCCTGCGTCCTACGCCGGCGAAGCGCGCGAGGTCATTTCCACCCCGCCCGCCGGGAAACCGCCGCTGTTTATCATGCTGGACGGCACCTGGCCCGAAGCACGTAAAATGTTTCGTAAAAGCCCTTATCTGGATCATCTGCCGGTCATTTCCGTCGATTTATCGCGTCTTTCAGCTTATCGTCTGCGTGAAATCCATGCCGAAGGGCAATATTGCACCGCCGAAGTCGCGATAGCGTTGTTAGATCTGGCGGGAGATACCGAGGCGGCAACCAGTTTAGGTGAACATTTTACCCGTTTTAAAACGCGCTATCTGGCAGGAAAAACACAACATCCGGGAAACGTCACAGCATAAAATAGCGAAAGCGTTTAAAATTATCCGGTCACTTCTGTGTAAGGGAAACCGGTATGAGCCAGCAAGGACTGGAAGCGCTACTGCGACCAAAATCGATCGCGGTGATTGGCGCATCAATGAAGCCCCACCGCGCGGGTTACCTGATGATGCGTAACTTGTTGGCGGGCGGATTCAATGGCCCCGTCCTTCCCGTGACGCCCGCCTGGAAAGCCGTTTTAGGCGTCATGGCCTGGCCGGATATCGCCAGTCTTCCTTTCACACCCGATCTGGCTATTTTATGCACTAACGCCAGCCGTAACCTGGCGTTACTGGACGCGCTTGGCGCGAAAGGGTGTAAAACGTGCATTATCCTTTCTGCTCCCACGTCGCAACATGAAGAACTTCTTGCCTGTGCCCGGCATTATAAAATGCGTCTGCTGGGTCCAAACAGTCTTGGGCTCCTCGCGCCGTGGCAAGGGCTGAATGCCAGCTTTTCTCCCGTCCCGATTAAACAGGGCAAGCTCGCTTTTATTTCCCAGTCTGCCGCAGTTTCCAATACTATTCTTGACTGGGCGCAACAGCGTGAAATGGGCTTTTCCTACTTTATCGCGCTGGGCGATAGCCTAGATATTGATGTCGATGAACTACTGGACTATCTGGCGCGCGATAGCAAGACCAGCGCGATTTTGCTCTATCTGGAACAGTTAAGCGACGCCCGCCGTTTTGTTTCCGCCGCCCGTAGCGCTTCACGTAACAAACCGATTCTGGTGATTAAAAGCGGCCGAAGCCCGGCAGCCCAGCGTTTACTTAATACCAGCGCGGGAATGGACCCTGCGTGGGATGCGGCCATCCAGCGCGCAGGCCTGCTGCGAGTCCAGGATACGCACGAGCTTTTTTCCGCCGTCGAAACACTTAGCCATATGCGTCCTCTACGCGGCGACAGACTGATGATCATCAGCAATGGCGCCGCGCCTGCCGCGCTGGCGTTAGATGAGTTGTGGTCGCGTAACGGCAAGCTGGCGACGTTGAGCGAAGAGACCTGCCTGCAACTACGGCAGGCGCTTCCCGCGCACATAGATATTGCCAATCCGCTGGATCTGTGTGATGACGCCAGCAGCGAACATTACATCAAAACGCTGGATATCCTGCTCGCCAGTCAGGATTTTGACGCGCTTATGGTTATCCACTCTCCCAGCGCTGCCGCGCCGGGTACGGAAAGCGCCCATGCTCTGATCGAGACGATTAAACGCCACCCCAGAGGCAAGTTTGTTACGCTGCTGACAAACTGGTGCGGCGAGTTCTCGTCTCAGGAAGCAAGACGGCTATTCAGCGAAGCCGGGTTACCAACCTACCGCACGCCGGAAGGCACGATTACCGCGTTTATGCATATGGTGGAATACCGGCGTAACCAGAAGCAACTGCGAGAAACGCCAGCGTTGCCGAGTAACCTGACGTCCAATACCGCTGAGGCGCATAATCTGTTACAGCGGGCGATTGCGGAAGGCGCCACCTCACTGGATACCCATGAAGTACAGCCGATTTTACACGCCTATGGGCTGCACACGCTCCCAACCTGGATTGCCAGCGACAGCGCTGAAGCGGTGCATATCGCCGAACAGATAGGCTATCCGGTAGCTCTCAAGCTGCGCTCGCCCGACATTCCGCATAAATCTGAAGTTCAGGGGGTCATGCTTTACCTGCGGACCGCAAGCGAGGTACAACAGGCCGCGAACGCCATTTTTGATCGTGTAAAGATGGCCTGGCCGCAAGCGCGGATTCACGGTTTGCTGGTACAAAGCATGGCTAACCGCGCCGGCGCGCAGGAGCTTCGTGTGGTGGTCGAGCACGATCCGGTGTTTGGTCCTTTGATTATGTTGGGGGAAGGCGGCGTAGAGTGGCGTCCGGAAGAGCAGGCTGTCGTCGCGCTGCCGCCGCTCAACATGAACCTGGCGCGCTATCTGGTGATTCAGGGCATTAAACAGCGGAAAATTCGCGCCCGTAGCGCGCTGCGTCCGCTGGATATTGTCGGTTTAAGCCAATTGCTGGTCCAGGTTTCAAACCTGATTGTCGACTGCCCGGAAATTCAGCGTCTGGATATCCATCCGCTGCTGGCTTCCGCCAGTGAGTTTACCGCGCTGGATGTGACGCTGGATATTGCCCCGTTTGATGGCGATAACGAAAGTCGACTTGCGGTACGCCCCTATCCCCACCAGCTTGAAGAGTGGGTGGAGATGAAAAATGGCGATCGCTGCCTGTTCCGTCCTATCCTGCCGGAAGATGAGCCCCAGCTGCGACAATTCATCGCACAGGTCACCAAAGAGGATCTTTACTACCGTTATTTCAGCGAGATCAACGAATTCACCCATGAAGATTTAGCCAACATGACGCAGATCGACTACGATCGAGAAATGGCCTTTGTGGCCGTGAGGCGGATGGACAACGCTGAAGAGATCCTCGGCGTAACGCGCGCGATCTCCGATCCTGACAACGTAGATGCCGAATTTGCCGTATTGGTGCGTTCAGATCTTAAAGGGTTGGGTTTAGGACGCCGTTTAATGGAGAAATTGATTGCCTATACTCGCGATCACGGATTGAAGCGGCTAAACGGTATTACGATGCCAAACAATCGCGGCATGGTCGCGGTGGCCAGAAAACTGGGATTTCAAGTCGATATTCAGCTCGAAGAGGGCATCGTGGGATTGACGCTGAATCTGGCCAAATGTGATGAATCGTGAGTAATGTACTGGAAATGTTGACCACTTTAACGGGTACTGATGTTATTATTGCTCGCTTATGTCGTCTGCATAGCACAGAGGACCCTTCAATGAACAGAGAAGAAATGCACTGTGATGTTGTCAAAATTTAAGCGTAATAAACATCAACAACACCTTGCCCAACTCCCTAAGATTTCTCAGTCAGTTGATGATGTAGATTTCTTTTATACTCCTGCTACTTTTCGGGAGACACTGCTGGAGAAAATCGCCAGCGCGACGCAGCGTATTTGTATCGTTGCCCTGTATCTGGAACAGGACGATGGGGGTAAAGGTATACTCGACGCGCTCTATGCGGCTAAACGGCAGCGTCCTGAACTGGACGTGAGGGTGCTGGTCGACTGGCATCGCGCGCAACGCGGGCGCATTGGCGCAGCGGCCTCGAATACCAATGCAGACTGGTATTGCCGACTGGCGCAGGAAAACCCCGGCATTGATGTCCCGGTTTACGGCGTACCGATTAATACGCGAGAAGCGCTTGGCGTACTGCATTTTAAAGGCTTTATCATTGATGATAGCGTCCTGTACAGCGGCGCCAGCCTGAACGATGTCTATCTCCATCAGCATGACAAATATCGTTACGATCGCTACCAGCTGATTCGCAATCGGCAAATGGCAGACATCATGTTTGACTGGGTGACGCAAAATCTGATGAATGGCCGTGGTGTGAATCGTCTGGATAATACCCAGCGTCCGAAAAGCCCGGAGATTAAAAACGATATCCGCTTATACCGTCAGGAGCTGCGTGATGCGTCATATCATTTTCAGGGTGACGCTAATGACGAGCAGCTCTCCGTTACGCCGCTGGTCGGGCTTGGCAAATCCAGTCTGCTGAACAAAACCATTTTCCATCTCATGCCCTGTGCGGAGCATAAGCTCACCATTTGTACCCCTTACTTCAATCTACCAGCGGTACTGGTGCGGAATATTATTCAGCTACTGCGCGACGGAAAGAAAGTCGAAATCATTGTTGGCGATAAAACCGCGAATGATTTTTACATTCCGGAAGATGAACCGTTCAAGATCATTGGCGCGTTACCCTATCTCTATGAGATTAACCTGCGCCGCTTCCTGAGCCGTTTACAGTATTACGTCAATACCGATCAGCTTGTGGTGCGTCTGTGGAAAGATGACGACAATACCTATCATTTGAAAGGGATGTGGGTAGATGATAAATGGATGCTACTCACCGGCAACAATCTGAATCCTCGCGCCTGGCGTCTGGATCTGGAAAACGCCATTCTGATCCACGATCCTAAGCAAGAGCTTGCCCCTCAGCGGGAAAAAGAGCTGGAACTTATCCGAACGCACACAACCATCGTAAAACATTATCGTGACCTGCAGAGCATTGCCGACTATCCGATAAAAGTGCGTAAATTGATTCGCCGTCTGCGCCGGATCCGCATCGACAGATTAATTAGCCGTATCCTGTAATCGAAGCCCCGTCCTGTACGGGGTTTTCTCTTAGGAGTGAACTGGTGCACGTGTTGATTCCTTTTACGGTGTTGTTTCTCTCCGGGTGCAGCCATCTGGCTAACGACCACTGGAGCGGTCAGGATAAAGCCCAACATTTTATGGCATCAGCGATGCTATCGGCAGCCGGTAATGAGTATGCGCGTCACCAAGGAGTAAGCCCTGACCGCAGCGCAGCGATAGGGCTGATGTTTTCTTTGAGTCTCGGAGCCTCAAAAGAACTCTGGGACAGCCGCCCGGAAGGCAGCGGCTGGAGCTGGAAAGATTTTGTCTGGGATGTCGCTGGCGCGACAACCGGTTACGCTATCTGGCAAATGGCGCGATACTAAAGGCGCAAGCCCTTTCCTTTACGGTGCAACATCAGGGAAACTAGGAAAGCCAGAACGGCCATCGCGGTAACATACCAGAAGAACGAACTCTCCATACCGACAGATTTTAGCGACAGCGCGACATATTCCGCAGAGCCGCCAAATAACGCGTTTGCTACCGCGTAAGATAAACCAACGCCCAGGGCGCGAACCTGCGCCGGAAACATCTCCGCTTTCAGGATCCCGCTAATCGAGGTATAGAAACTCACAATCAATAGCGCGCACATCACTAAAGCAAATGCGGCATAAGGCGACGTCACATTCTGCAACGCGGAGAGAATTGGAACGGTGAAAAGCGTCGCGAGCGCGCCAAAACATAGCATAGAGGTGCGCCTGCCAATCTTATCGGATAACGCGCCGAATAACGGCTGCACCAACATGAAAACACACAGCGCAGCCGTCATAATGCCGCTGGCGACATTGGCATGCATACCTGCTGTATTTACCAGATATTTCTGCATATAGGTGGTGAAGGTATAAAAGCACAGCGAGCCTGCCGCGGTGAAACCAAGCACCATCAAAAAGGCTTTGCGATTACGCCACAAACCTTTCAACGAACCGGCTTCTTTTAACGCGCGAGTCTCATGCTTCGAGGTTTCATCCAGCTGGCGACGTAGCCATAACGCCACAACTGCCAGCACGGCGCCCAGCGCAAAGGGAATACGCCATCCCCAGGCACGAAGTTCAGCATCCTCCAGAACCTGCTGCAAAATCACAACGACCAGCAATGCCAGTAACTGGCCACCGATAAGCGTAACGTACTGAAATGAGGCGAAAAATCCCTTACGACCTTCAAGCGCAACTTCACTCATATATGTCGCGCTGGTCCCATACTCTCCCCCTACCGAGAGCCCCTGAAATAACCTTGCAATCAGTAGCAGCGCCGGTGCCCAGGTGCCGATGGTATCGTAACCAGGTAAGCAGGCAATCACCAGCGACCCCATGCACATCATGCACACCGAAATCAACATTGAGGCTTTGCGCCCGCGTCGATCGGCAATGCGTCCAAACAGCCAACCACCGATAGGCCGCATTAAAAAACCGGCGGCAAAGACGCCTGCTGTTTGCAAAAGCTGAGTGGTGGTATTACCAGAAGGAAAGAAGATATGTGCAAAATAGAGCGAGCAGAAAGAGTAGACGTAGAAATCAAACCATTCCACTAAGTTTCCGGAAGAGGCCCCCACGATAGCCCATATGCGTCGCCGCATCTCCGGAGCCTCAGCGTTGTTTTTATCTATACGCTGAATAATTTCTGCCATACTGTTCTCCTTGTTGCCAGGCTTAATCGGCCTTTTATTTTGGAGATTCAGATTACGCGAGACCCAAAAGTAAATAAAATGTTAATTATTTGTTTGCTAATTTTTATCCCCACCGTGCCTGATGCTGGCGTTTCCGTTTCAGATAGTCTTCGTCCTGACGGATTTTATCCCACCAACCTTTGAAAACCGTTGCCGCCGCGGCCTTAATAGGATCATTACCCCGTGTATTCAGGCTGCCGTCTTCTGCATACTTTTTACCGCCTTTATAGTTAGCGTATCGCCTGGCGCGGGTGTATCCCATCTGAATAAATTTACGCGCCATGTCCATACCAACGAAATCATCCTGCTGCCGGTAAGCTTCGAACAACTGGTAGATCTGTTCTGCGGATTTCATCGCCGATGCTTCATCTTTATAGCGCCAGAAAGGAAGAATTTCGCTTTTGTAGGGTTCAACCAGTAGCACCCCCTGCTCGCCTCGTCCAACCTGATACAATTCAGGCTGCTGGCGGAAGTCAATGCTGGAAAAGTCCTGCTGGTAGTTAAAAGGTTTGATAGCCAATGAAAATCCTCACTGCTTATATAAGCACGTGTAAAGGATAGTTCATCGTTAACGATTGGGTGGGATGTACTCTTGTCGGTTCTACAAGAACACCAGCTTCGTAGGCGGGATAATTCCTGTAGGCCGGATAAGGCGAAACTGCCATCCGGCGGTGCCGGTTGCCTGATGGCGCTGCGCTTATCAGGCCTACATTTTTA
>NZ_JBGDTY010000029.1:0-27704 GCF_046552515.1 Salmonella sp. SAL00653 | reverse complement strand
GGCGTTTGAACTCAGTCATCATTACGTTCTCCGGATTTAAGTCTGGAACGTGTCAACGCTATTCAGGACGGGTCAAACGGTAAAAAAAAGGCCAGTCTGTCGACTGGCCTTTTTTTGACAAGGGTACTTACTCGCGGAACAGCGCTTCGATATTCAGCCCCTGCGTCTGCAGTATTTCGCGCAGACGGCGCAGGCCTTCAACCTGAATCTGACGAACACGTTCACGCGTAAGACCGATTTCACGGCCTACATCTTCCAGTGTCGCAGCTTCATATCCCAGCAGACCGAAACGGCGCGCCAGCACTTCACGCTGTTTGGCGTTCAGTTCGAACAACCATTTGACGATGCTCTGTTTCATATCGTCATCTTGCGTGGTGTCTTCCGGACCGTTCTCTTTTTCATCGGCCAGGATGTCCAGCAACGCTTTTTCGGAATCACCGCCCAGCGGGGTGTCTACCGAGGTAATGCGCTCGTTGAGACGAAGCATACGGCTGACGTCATCAACCGGTTTATCCAGTTGCTCTGCAATTTCTTCCGCACTCGGTTCGTGGTCCAGTTTATGCGACAACTCACGTGCGGTGCGCAGGTATACGTTCAGCTCTTTAACAATGTGAATCGGCAAGCGAATCGTACGGGTTTGGTTCATAATCGCCCGTTCGATTGTCTGGCGAATCCACCAGGTTGCGTATGTTGAGAAGCGGAACCCGCGTTCCGGGTCAAACTTCTCGACTGCACGGATAAGCCCCAGGTTGCCCTCTTCAATCAGGTCCAGCAACGCCAGTCCACGATTGCCATAACGGCGGGCAACTTTTACCACCAGACGCAGGTTACTCTCAATCATGCGACGGCGAGAAGCGACATCTCCACGCAGTGCGCGACGCGCAAAATAGACTTCTTCTTCGGCTGTTAACAGTGGTGAATACCCAATCTCACCAAGGTAAAGCTGAGTCGCGTCCAACACACGCTGTGTGGCCCCTTGCGATAACAGCTCTTCTTCAGCCAGGTCGTTATCACTGGGTTCCTCTTCACTCAAGGCTTTTTCGTCAAAAGCCTCTACTCCGTTCTCATCAAATTCCGCGTCTTCATTTAAATCATGAACTTTCAGCGTATTCTGACTCATAAGGTGGCTCCTACCCGTGATCCCTTGACGGAACTAGCAAGTCAAAGCCTGGTTCCGCCGCTTTATCGCTGCGGTAAATAACGCAGCGGGTTTACGGATTTCCCCTTGTAACGAATTTCAAAATGCAAGCGTGTAGAGCTGGTGCCGGTGCTACCCATAGTAGCGATTTTTTGCCCCGCCTTAACTTCCTGTTGTTCCCGGACCAGCATCGTATCATTATGGGCGTAGGCACTCAGGTAATCATCGTTATGTTTGATGATAATAAGATTACCGTAACCACGCAGTGCGTTACCGGCATATACGACGCGCCCATCAGCGGTTGCGACGATAGCCTGTCCCTTACTGCCTGCAATGTCGATCCCTTTATTGCCCCCTTCGGAAGCGCCAAAGTTTTCGATCACTTTGCCATCCGTCGGCCAGCGCCATGCGGAAATCGGCGCGCTGGTTGACGTACTGCTTGCATTTGGTTCGGTCGTGCTTACCGTTGGTGCCGTTACAGGCGCTGTGACAACCGTCCCAGCAGGCTTGTTGTTTGGCAACATTTTGTTAGCACTTTGTTCACCTGAGCCCTCAGAATACGTAATTGTTGGTTGAGACGCAACTGCAACGGTGGAATTTTGTGCAGACCTGGTCACAACTCCTTGCTGTGCTGCATCCGCCTGGGTGATCGCATTTCCGCCAGTAATTGGCGTACCGGATGCGTTACCAACTTGCAAAGTTTGCCCTACATTCAGGCTATACGGGGCAGAAATACTGTTTCTCTGGGCCAGATCGCGGAAATCGTTCCCGGTAATCCAGGCGATGTAAAAAAGCGTATCACCCTTTTTCACGGTGTAAGTACTGCCACCCGTATAGCTACCTTTCGGAATATTCCCATACTGGCGATTGTATACAATTCGCCCATTTTCCATTTGCACGGGTTGTTCCGCGACCGGTTGAGTTTGCATGGGCTGCGTTACAGGACGCTGAACGGGTTGAATTTGCGGCGCTTGTTGCGGCGTCGCGCCCATTTTTGGCGGCGGTGTGATCAACATCCCGGAATTGGTATTTGATGACGAACCACTGTCCACAGACGTGACCGGCGCCGGAGGGTTTGACGAACTGGTACAACCTGCCAGCCATAGTGAAACCAGTGATAGTGCCGCAATGCGACTAACGGTGAATTTTGGGCTTCCCGCGCTCATTTATCCCCCAGGAAAAAATTTGGTTAACAACCAGTGACGTAAGAACCGTGCAACGCATTAAGTGAACACGGGAAAATGTGTTCACGATACGCTTAACCCACCGGGAATAACCAGGAAAACTCCAGGTATTCGTTTCGGCTTCATCAGGCGTAATAGTGGCTGTTTGCAGAGCAAACTAGGCCAGCTCTCCCTTGACTAACGGGACGAAGCGAACGGCCTCCACGGTATCGATAATAAATTCGCCGCCCCGGCGACGCACGCGTTTCAAAAACTGCTGCTCATCGCCCACGGGCAGAACAAGAATGCCGCCTTCATCCAACTGTGCCATGAGCGCGGTAGGAATTTCCGGTGGCGCGGCCGTCACAATGATAGCGTCAAACGGCGCACGCGCCTGCCAGCCTTGCCAGCCATCGCCATGACGGGTAGAAACATTATGTAAATCGAGCTGCTTCAGGCGGCGACGCGCCTGCCATTGCAGCCCCTTAATCCGCTCAACGGAGCAAACGTGATGTACCAGATGCGCCAGAATCGCCGTCTGATAGCCGGAACCGGTGCCAATTTCCAGCACCCTGGATTGCGGCGTCAGTTCGAGCAGTTCCGTCATTCGCGCCACCATATAGGGCTGCGAAATCGTCTGACCCTGGCCTATCGGCAAAGCGATATTTTCCCAGGCCTTATGTTCAAACGCTTCATCAATAAATTTCTCGCGCGGCACTGCAGCAAGCGCATTAAGCACCTGCTCATCTCTGATGCCCTGCGCGCGCAATTGTTCAAGAAGAGCCTGTACACGTCCACTTACCATTGCGTGCCAACTCCCACGCTGTCTAACCAGTCTGAAACCACATCATGCGCGCTGTGCGCGGTTAAATCCACATGCAACGGCGTGACGGAGACGTAGCCTTCATCCACCGCCGCGAAATCGGTATCCGGCCCGGCATCGTATTTATCGCCCGGCGGGCCAATCCAGTACAATGTATTACCGCGCGGATCTTCCTGCGGGATTACTTTATCCGCTGGATGGCGGCTACCACAGCGAGTCACGCGAATGCCTTTAACCTGCGCTAACGGTAGATCCGGGACATTCACGTTGAGAATACGCCCGGTACGCAACGGCTCCCGGCTTAACCCTCGCAAAAGCGCGCAAGTCACGGCCGCAGCCGTATCATAATGCTGATAGCCGTTAAGGGAGACCGCTAATGCCGGAAAGCCGAGATGACGACCTTCCATCGCCGCGGCGACAGTACCGGAATAGATCACATCATCGCCCAGATTCGGACCCGCGTTAATACCGGAAACGACAATATCCGGACGCGGACGCATTAAGGCATTAACGCCCAGATAGACGCAATCGGTCGGCGTCCCCATCTGTACAGCGATATCGCCATTATCAAAGGTAAAAGTACGAAGCGAAGATTCCAGCGTGAGGGAATTAGACGCGCCGCTGCGGTTACGATCCGGGGCTACGACCTGTACATCAGCAAACTCACGCAGCGCTTTCGCCAGCGTTTGTATACCGGGCGCGTGAACCCCGTCATCGTTACTCAGCAATATGCGCATAATCACCCATTGTGTTGATCAGTTCCCTTACTACGCTGGTGGCAAAACTGCCTGCGGGCAGCCAGAAACGTAACTCGACGGTAACGTCATCCCACCAGTTCCAGCTTAATTGTTGCGGATAAAGCAGCATCGCTCTGCGCGACGCCTCTACTTTTTCGCGCAGCAACAGCGATTGCAACACCGTTTCCTGGGCAATGGCATCTTGCTCAAACGCCAGCGCCGCACGCTGTGTTCCCCACTCTCCGCTGCCCGGCAACGACGCTGTAATCATCAGCTCTTTTTCGTCTACCCGGCGCTGCAATTCAGGCAGTTCTTCAGATGTCGCGACGAACCAGCTTCCACGCCCCGCTAATTGTAGCGCATCGCCGTCAACAACTTGATTAAAGTCTGGTTTCTTCAGCCGCTGGTGAACAATTTGATTAAACAACGCGCTACGCGCCGCCGACAACCAAAAACTGCGTTTATTGCGATCGCGCACCGGCGCGTTACTTTGCGCCCAGCGCAGCGCGCCCTGCAAGTTGCTGCCGCCAATGCCGAATCGCTGTGCGCCGAAATAGTTCGGCACGCCGCCATCGCGAATCGCCTGCAATCGTGTTTCGACATCGCGGCGATCGCTTATTTCACGCAACACCAGCGTAAAGGCATTGCCTTTCAGCGCGCCTAAACGCAGCTTACGCTTGTGACGCGCGTATTCCAGCACTTTACAACCTTCCAGCTGAAAGGCGCTGAAATCGGGCATCTCTTTCCCCGGCACGCGCGCGCACAGCCACTGCTCGGTAACGGCGTGTTTATCTTTTTGCCCGGCAAAGCTCACTTCGCGAGCGTGAATTTTCAGGAATTTCGCCAGCGCGTCAGCGACAAAACGGGTATTGCAACCGTTTTTCAAAATACGCAGCAGAATGTGCTCGCCTTCACCATCCGGCGTAAAGCCTAAATCTTCAACTACCACAAAATCTTCCGGATTCGCTTTCAGCAATCCGCTACCTTGTGGTTTTCCGTGCAGCCAGGTGAGATTGTCAAACTCTGTCATTTCGCCGCCTTCATCAGCAACGCGACCGCTTCGCAGGCAATGCCTTCTCCGCGTCCGGTAAATCCGAGCTTTTCCGTCGTCGTCGCCTTCACGTTAACGTCATCCATATGGCAGCCGAGATCTTCGGCGATAAAGACGCGCATTCGCGGAATATGCGGCAACATTTTCGGCGCCTGCGCAATAATGGTGACATCTACGTTGCCAAGGGTGTACCCCTTCGCCTGAATACGACGCCAGGCTTCGCGCAGTAGTTCGCGGCTATCCGCTCCCTTAAATGCCGGATCGGTATCCGGGAAGAGCTTGCCGATATCGCCAAGCGCCGCCGCGCCCAGCAGCGCATCGGTCAGCGCATGTAACGCCACATCGCCATCGGAATGCGCCAATAGCCCTTTTTCATAAGGAATACGCACGCCGCCAATAATAATCGGCCCTTCTCCGCCAAACGCGTGTACGTCAAAACCGTGTCCAATTCGCATTATGCTTTCTCCTGGTGGATGGTTCGGGTCAGATAAAATTCCGCCAGCGCCAGATCTTCCGGACGGGTGACCTTGATGTTATCCGCGCGACCTTCTACCAGCACCGGATGAAAACCACAATACTCCAGCGCTGACGCCTCGTCGGTGATGGTCGCGCCTTCATTCAGCGCACGCGTCAGACAATCGTGCAAGAGTTCGCGGGGGAAAAACTGCGGGGTGAGCGCGTGCCATAAATCGGCGCGCTCTACGGTATGGGCAATCGCGTTTTTCCCTGGTTCGCCGCGTTTCATGGTGTCGCGCACCGGACTGGCGAGGATACCGCCGACCCGGCTGTTTTCGCTGATGGCCAGTAACCGCGCAAGGTCATCCTGATGCAAACAGGGTCTTGCCGCGTCGTGCACCAGCACCCACTGCGCCTCTGCAACGGCCTGTAACCCGGCCAAAACGGAATCAGCGCGTTCGTTGCCGCCATCCACAACGGTGATTTGCGGATGATTCGCCAGCGGAAGTTGGGCAAAGCGATGATCGCCAGGGCTGATAGCAATAACAACGCGTGTCACCCGAGGATGCGCCAGCAGCGCATGAACTGAGTGCTCCAGAATGGTTTTATTACCGATTGAGAGATACTGCTTAGGACATTCTGTTTGCATTCGGCGGCCAAATCCGGCAGCCGGCACCACGGCGCAAACGTCCAATAAAGTGGCTGCCATGTTAAATCCCTGGATGGTTTATCGATGAGTTTGCCCCGCCGTTGCCGCGCGTTTTGAGGCGTCAGGCACCAGACGATAGAAGGTTTCGCCCGGTTTGGTCATGCTAAGTTCGTTGCGCGCGCGCTCCTCAATCGCTTCCTGGCCGCCATTGAGATCGTCAATTTCGGCAAAAAGCTGATCGTTACGCGCTTTAAGTTTGGCGTTTGTCGCCTGCTGCGCGACCACATCATCGTTGACGCGGCTATAGTCATGTATGCCGTTCTTACCGAACCACAGCGAGTACTGTAGCCAGACCAGTAAAGCCAGCAACAGCAGCGTTAGTTTACCCATCCTGCCCCCTGAAAAACGGCATCATCATCCCATAACGTCCTCTGTGACTCCACATTCAGGACGGGATTGCCGCGACAACGCCGGCAAATGTACCACATTTGCCGGATGTTACGTATACCCGAGTAAGGAGAACATAATCTCATTGTTGGTTACGGTTTGAATTATGACCGGAGGCGCAGTGATAACCCGTCTACCCTAATAGCCATATAAATAACGCGCCGAATAGCGCGCCTACCGCCAGTAGAGTAAACATAATGCTAAAAAGTATTTTGCCCTTTACCAGCAGATGCAACACAATACCGATAATCACCGATACCGGCATTAACGCGAGGAAAAAGGGCCAGGTATAGAGGAAAAAAAACAGCGTGTTAGGGCCATAAAGCAGAAAAGGGATCCCCAACGCCAGCAGCCATGACATAAAGCCGACCACCGCCCCCGGAAATGCACTGGTGGCGTCATCGTCGACCATGAAGGCGTCTGACCTTGTGAAAGTAATGTTATGGCTATTACGCATATTAAATCCTGTAACCTTGACCATACCGGGCATACAAGCCCGGTGGTGTCTCAGGATCTGATAATATCGCGCCGTCTCAGCAGGTCTAATAATTGGGAAACCAAATTTGTTACTAATTGTTCACCATTAAGATGAACCTGTGGCGAGTCAGGCGCTTCGTAAATGGCGTCGATGCCGGTAAAGTTACGCAACTCGCCCGCGCGCGCTTTTTTATACAACCCTTTAGGATCGCGCTGTTCACAGATAGCCAGCGGCGTATTGACATAAATCTCGATAAAACGATCGTGTCCGACGCGCTCTTTTACCAGTTGCCGCTCGGCGCGGTGCGGAGAAATAAATGCCGTCAAAACAATCAGACCGGCGTCCGCCATCAGACTGGCCACTTCGCCTACCCGCCGGATATTCTCCTGGCGATCGGCATCGCTAAAACCTAAATCACGGCACAAACCGTGGCGCACATTATCGCCATCCAACAGGTAGGTACTGACGCCACGGTGATGTAACGCCTCTTCCAGCGCGCCGGCCACCGTTGATTTTCCCGAACCGGAGAGTCCGGTAAACCACAGCACCACGCCACGGTGGCCGTGGAGCTGTTCACGGGCGGCGACAGTAACGGGATGAGAGTGCCAGACCACGTTCTCATCATGCAGCGCCATGTTTATCTCCCAGCAAATCGCGGGCGTCCCAGTGCGGAAAATGACGGCGTACCAGCGCATTCAGCTCCAGCTCAAACGCACTGTATTCCACGGACGGCGTCGCTCCGCGTTCGTCCAGTTCCCGCACCATGCCAGCGCCCACGGTGACGTTAGAAAGTCGGTCGATAAAAATCAGCCCGCCCGTCACCGGATTTTGCTGATAAATATCCAGCGCGAGCGGCTCATCGAATGTCATCTCCACCAGACCAATACCGTTTAACGGCAGGCTCTCGACGTCTCGTTGGGTCAGATTGTTGATATCAATCTGATAGCGAATAGCCTCGATACGCGCGCGGGTTTTCTTACCCGCAAGTTTAACATCGTAGCTTTGGCCCGGCGCCAGCGGCTGTTCCGCCATCCATACCACGTCGATCGCGGCGTGCCGCGCAGGTGCCAGCGTCTCGTTTGCCGCCAGCAGCAGATCGCCGCGGCTAATATCAATGTCGTCGTTGAGTACCAGGGTAATGGCTTCGCCCGCACAGGCTTCTTCTTTATCGCCATCAAAAGTGACGATACGCGCCACGCTGGATTCCACGCCGGACGGCAGCACTTTAATGCGCTCTCCGACTTTGACGCTACCAGACGCCAGAGTGCCGGCATACCCCCGGAAATCAAGGTTCGGGCGATTGACGTATTGTACCGGAAAGCGCATCGGCTGACGGTCTACCGCACGCTGTATGTCTACCGTTTCCAGGACTTCCAGCAGCGTCGGACCGCTGTACCAGCGCATATTCGCGCTCTGCGCGGCGACATTATCCCCTTCCAGCGCCGAAAGCGGGACAAAGCGAATATCCAGATCGCCCGGCAACTGTTCAGCAAAGGTCAGGTAATCTTCGCGAATACGAGCGAAGGTCTCCTCGCGGTAGCCAACGAGATCCATTTTGTTGATTGCCACTACCAGGTGTTTGATCCCCAACAGAGTGGAGATAAAGCTATGGCGACGCGTCTGATCCAGCACGCCTTTACGCGCGTCGATCAGTAGGATCGCCAGATCGCAGGTGGACGCTCCGGTCGCCATATTCCGGGTATATTGTTCATGGCCCGGCGTGTCGGCGATAATAAATTTTCGTTTTTCCGTGGAGAAATAGCGGTACGCGACGTCAATAGTAATGCCCTGCTCACGCTCGGCCTGCAGCCCATCTACCAGCAGCGCCAGATCGAGTTTTTCTCCCTGCGTGCCATGACGTTTACTGTCATTATGCAGAGAAGAGAGCTGATCTTCATAAATTTGCAGGGTATCGTGCAGCAAACGACCTATCAGCGTACTTTTACCGTCATCAACGCTGCCACAGGTTAAAAAACGCAGCAGGCTTTTGTGTTGTTGGGCAATCATCCAGGCTTCGACGCCGCCTTCATTGGCGATTTGTTGTGCAAGTATGGTGTTCATGGCGACTCCTTAGAAATACCCCTGACGTTTTTTAAGCTCCATCGACCCCGCCTGATCGCGGTCAATCATCCTCCCCTGGCGCTCGCTGGTGGTAGAAACCAGCATCTCTTCGATAATTTCCGGCAGCGTTTGCGCGTGGGATTCCACCGCCCCGGTGAGCGGCCAACAGCCAAGTGTACGGAAGCGCACCATCCTTTTTTTGATGACTTCGCCAGGCTGGAGATCGATACGATCGTCATCCACCATCATCAACATGCCGTCACGTTCCAGAACCGGGCGTTCAGCAGCCAAATACAGCGGCACGATGTCGATGTTTTCCAGCCAGATGTATTGCCAGATATCCTGCTCTGTCCAGTTGGAGAGCGGGAAGACGCGTATACTTTCGCCTTTATTAATCTGACCGTTATAGTTACGCCACAACTCTGGCCGCTGATTTTTCGGGTCCCAGCGATGGAAACGGTCACGAAAGGAGTAAATACGTTCTTTCGCGCGGGATTTTTCCTCATCGCGCCGTGCGCCGCCGAACGCGGCATCAAAACCGTACTTATTCAGCGCCTGCTTTAACCCTTCGGTTTTCATAATGTCGGTGTGTTTAGCGCTACCGTGAACGAACGGATTGATGCCCATCGCCACGCCTTCCGGATTTTTATGTACCAGCAATTCGCAGCCGTATGCGTTGGCGGTACGATCGCGAAAGGCGTACATCTCACGGAATTTCCAACCGGTATCAACGTGCAATAGCGGGAACGGTAACGTACCCGGATAAAACGCCTTACGCGCCAGATGCAGCATAACGCTGGAGTCTTTACCAATGGAGTACAGCATGACCGGGTTAGCGAATTCCGCTGCCACTTCACGGATAATGTGGATACTTTCCGCCTCCAGTTGCCGCAGGTGGGTGAGTCGTTTTTGATCCATAACCGTTCCTTTGCAATACCGTTTTTTGCTAAACATTTCGATTACACGACTATAGGGAGCGCGGGAGAGTGAATGAAATGACGAATTGGAATGAATAGTTCCTCAAAGGAATAACGCGGCCCAAAAACCAATATCAAAAAATGCTTAACGTACCGGATTGCCAGCATTTAGGAGCAAATGAAATTGTATTAACACGATCGCGGTTTCATACTAGCCACGTAAAATTTTGTTCTGTATTTAAGGACTCATTATGTTTTCCGCAACGCGCCGCTTTGCCGTCATTCTGGCGCTCGGCGTAGGCTTTATCCTTCCTGCACAAGCAGCATCACCAGGGCCTGGTGAAATAGCGAATACTCAGGCACGACATATCGCCACCTTTTTTCCCGGGAGAATGACGGGCTCCCCCGCCGAGATGTTGTCTGCCGATTATTTACGCCAACAATTTACCCAGATGGGATACCAAAGCGATATTCGAACGTTTAATAGCCGATTTATTTATACCACGAAGGATAATCGCAAAAACTGGCATAACGTGACGGGCAGTACGGTCATCGCCGCCCATGAAGGGCGCGTGCCGCAACAGATCATCATTATGGCGCATCTGGATACGTACGCTCCGCAGAGCGACGCTGATGTCGATGCCAATCTGGGCGGTTTAACGTTACAGGGAATGGATGATAATGCCGCGGGATTAGGCGTTATGCTGGAACTGGCGGCGCGTCTGAAAGATATACCGACCCATTACGGGATTCGTTTTATCGCCACCAGCGGGGAAGAAGAGGGAAAGCTAGGCGCGGAAAATTTACTCAAACGAATGAGTGACGCTGAGAAGAAAAATACGCTGCTGGTGATTAATCTCGATAACCTGATTGTTGGCGACAAGCTCTATTTTAATAGCGGGAAAAATACGCCGGAAGCGGTGCGTACACTGACCCGCGATCGAGCATTAGCGATTGCGCGCCGTTATGGTATCGCCGCCAACACCAATCCGGGACGCAATCCATCCTACCCCAAAGGAACGGGTTGCTGTAATGATGCGGAGGTTTTCGATAAAGCGGGAATATCGGTGCTTTCTGTTGAGGCGACGAACTGGAATCTGGGTAAAAAAGACGGATACCAGCAACGCGTGAAAAATGCATCCTTCCCGAACGGCAATAGCTGGCACGACGTACGGCTTGATAATCAACAGCATATTGACAAGGCGCTGCCAGGGAGGATTGAGCGCCGTAGCCGCGATGTAGTGCGGATAATGCTGCCGTTGGTAAAAGAGCTGGCGAAGGCGGAAAAAACGTCCTGATAAGCTGGTGAAACGTGTTTATCCCCGCTGACGCGGGGAACATTTTTCAGCCCTTGTCGACTGCGGAACGCCCCTCGGTTTATCCCCGCTGGCGCGGGGAACACTGGCCGCGCAAATCGTCATGATTTAATTGCGTCGGTTTATCCCCGCTGGCGCGGGGAACACTGGAAGATATTGAAAGCGCCCAATCTTCCCAGCGGTTTATCCCCGCTAGCGCGGGGAACACGGCATGATACGCGCTGACGAAACGTTATCCGACGGTTTATCCCCGCTAGCGCGGGGAACACCCAGTGTGCTGGAGTGAGGCGTGAATATGCAGCAGTTTATCCCCGCTAGCGCGGGGAACACACTAAAACTATATATTTGTTCTAAAAGCCCTTTTTTACTACATAACAAACTACCAACGGTAAGATAACAATTCCTTATTATTAAAGAACATTCAACTTATTGATTTTCAACAGGAAGAAAAGAAACCAAACGCAGTCCATCCAAATCTACCGGAATACGTCTGTTTTCACCCCAGGTCTGGAACTCAAAACCAGACTCAGTATTTGTTGCCCAGGCCATTACTACGTTTCCGACTCCGCCAAGCTGTGTGATCTGTTGCCAAATCATTTCCCGAATACGCTTCGAGGTATCGCCAACATAAACACCTGCACGAACCTCAAGTAACCAGACGGCAAGACGTCCCCGCAGGCGCGGCGGTACGTTTTCCGTGACCACAACCACCATACTCATCAACCATGCCCCCGATGGCCGCTATCACCCAGTGATTCAGGTTCCGGTATTGCTGGCGGCAGCATATCCGGCGCAGGCTGAGGTGGTTCAATTTCACCGGCAGCGAGCACCTCTTCGATCAGCGGGATCAATTTTCCGGTCAGCTTCGAACTGCGAAAAATATCCCGGCAGGCCAGGCGCACTTCTTTATCAGGTTCCGCCGGGTGACGAGCGGCGATCTCAAATGCTTTGGGCACCACCGATTCAAATTTGATGATATCGGCAATGTCATAAACAAAAGAAAGCGGCTTACCGCTATGGATAAAACCGATAGCCGGCGCATATCCCGCCGCCAGGATAGCCGCTTCTGAAATCCCGTACAGGCACGATGTCGCCGCGCTAATACATCGGTTGACGACATCCCCCTTCTCCCAGTCTTTCGGATCATAGTTACGACCATGCCATTTCACGCCATACTGCTTCGCCAGTAATGCATAGGTCGCCCGCACACGGGATCCTTCAATACCGCGCAGTTGCTCAACGGAACGACGGGCGGGAGGCGGCTCACGAAAACGCAGTTCATACATTTTGCGGACTACTTTAAGCCGCAGGTCATCATCTAACGCCAGCTTTGCCTGATAAAGCAACTTATCGGCTCGTGCGCCACCGGGTTGTCCGGAGGAATAGACCCGCACTCCCGCCTCGCCCACCCATACCAACAGGGTGCCGACCGTTGATGCTAAATGCACTGCCGCATGGGAAACCCGCGTTCCCGGTTCCAGCATGATACAAGCGACCGAACCGACGGGAATATGCGTGCGGACTCCCGTTTTATCGATCAGCACGAATGCCCCATCCAGCACGTCAATTTGACCGTACTGGAGGAAGATCATCGAGGTTCGATCTTTTAACGGGATCGGGTTGAGCGGTACGAACGTCACGCGTCGTCTCCGGGTTTGATCATCATCATTCCGCAGCCAAACGCCCGGCTTTTACCGTACCCCTGCGCCAGACGTTGCAGGAAAAGCACGGGATCGTTAAGCACCAGCACGCCGGTATAGTCCACGCTGCTAAACTGAATCATCTGCCGGGATTTCTCTCGACGTATCTGCTGCTGCCGATAAGCATCAACGCTCGTTTCGCGCAGTGTGAAGCCATTTTGCTCCCCCTGGCGCGCCAACCACGTCAGCGCCGCTTGCTGCTGATAAGACCAAATATCCTGGCTATCACCCTGCGTTTTACGCTGGCGTTTCGCCTCCATCAGCAAATCGTGACGCTTGCCGTTTTTGCAAACCGTCGGATTGGCGCGCAAGTTAAACCGCAGCGTCTGTCCCGCGCTCAGCATTGGCGCAAATGGGCGAGTCTGCACGTCAAAAATCGCGCTGGCGGCAGGCTGTTCCTGTGAGAGAACAAAAAAGCGAAACGCGCCCTGTAACTCTTCGCGGCGATAAAGAAACTGCCGTTCCTTGCCGCCGGGAAAGAGATCCCATAACCACTGGTGCATCACGTACTCGCCGCACTCCACCAGATGCAAGAGCTGTGCCGGCGAAAGCTCGCTGGTGTGCAGCGTTATTCTTGAGAGATACACGCGTCCTCCTTGCGGAGCCACGGCCCCTGATTCACGCTACGTTCACCGAACAGCCATTGCTGGCGGCTCAACGGCATGTCGCGACGACGTAAAATTTTGCTCGCCGTTAAGCCATCGTGTTCACCTTCCCACCAGCATTCGTTCTGTAATCTGGGGAGAGGCAGTTTCAGCGCATTGAATTGATCCTGATACCAACGATATGCTTCACGCAGGACATCCGCCGCACTCCCTTCCAGCAGTTGCGGCGCAAGCGGCAACGCCAGAGGGTGACTTTTGCGCCCCAGATACAGCGGGAACACAGGATGTTGTAACGACGCCTGAAGCTGCGCCAACGTGTAAGGCGCGTCCGGCGTCGCGCTGACAGCGATCATCCACCAAGCGTCGGTGTAGTAGTCGCGTCGGGAAATCAGCGCGCTCAGTAATTCAGGATCCTGCAACTCTTCACGGCGGCTGAAGTAACGTGCCTTACGTACCTCTTTCGGCATCTGCACCGTGTGATAATCCCGCGCCCAGCGCGGGTTGCCACTGGCGCACAGCAAAAATTGGTAATGACGATTGAAGGCGTTTAGCCGTTCCTCCTCATCGCGGCGAATTCCCAGCGCCGCAGCTAATAACCCCAACAGCGCCGAGCGCGAGGGTAGTTCATGGCTGTGGCGCACTTCGCCTGGCGCATCCACGCCCCAGGAGGCCATCGGCCCATGAAGCTGAAAAACCAGATATTGGCTCATAAGCCGCCCCTTACGCGCAGATGAAGTCAAGCACGTCTTCCATGCTTCCCTGCTGATTCATCACGTCGAAACTGGCGGTATCAGTCCGCTGGCCATAAACCTTATTCATATTCTTATGCAGCGATGTAATACGCTTAACCGCAACGTTCAATTGGTCTGTACCGTTGATCGGTTCATAAAACGCGGCCGCCAGTGAACGTGGTTGGTCGGTGCCTTTTTCGGCCAGCGCCCACGAGGCATAGGCACGGCTGGCAAAGCTGTTCTGTTTGCCGGTCGGCGACACTTTCAGCGCCGCTTCAGTAAAGGCGCGCAGCGTTTTGTTTGCCAGTTCTTCATTGTCGTTCAGGTTTTTCACCAGCAGATCTTTGTTGATGCAGATATAGGTGTAAAACAGCGCGGAGCCAAAGCCGGTTTCGCCGAGATGGCCTGCGCCTGCATCTTCTGCCGATGCCTGGCGTAGGTCATCCACAGCAGTAAAGAAATCGTCTTCGACGATCGTTTCGCTGACGCCGAAGGCGTGGGCGACCTGGCAGGCGGCTTCAACGTTAAAATCAGTTTTCTCCGCTAACATCCGGCCAAACATGGCAATATCGACGGCCATGCGATCTTTACGTAGCAGTGCAAGCTCTTCCTCTTTTGGAGCGCGTTTTTCTTCTGCCAGACGGTGCGCTAGCGCTTTTACGCCCTCAAATTCAGCTGGGCTGATATGCACCAGTTGCCCGGTTTCAGCATTCGTCAACTCATCTTTGGGTTTCTTTTCCGCCTTTACCTTGCCAAAATAGTTAGCGATGTTCTTGACGTACTCAACCGCTTTTTTGGCGTCAATGCCGCTTTCAATCAGGATCTGCGCCGCTTCGCGCGCAATACGTCCGCTACGAATACCGATATTCCCGGCAAGCGCCTGCTCAAACAGTTCCGAGGTACGCCAGGCACGTTTCAGGCTCTGAGAGGAGATACGCAGACGCGTCGCGCCGCCAAGCACCACGTTTTTTGGCGCGCCGGTATCGTCACGGTTGAGGTTGGCGGCAGGATAAGCGGTTAATAAATGGAGCTGAATAAACGTTGTCATAAAGATATCCCTGTTAATCTTGTTCGTTATCGCCAGCCTGGTAGTATTCCAGCGCCCAGCGGATACGGAGAAATTCGGTTGGCCGCTGCTGGCGGCGATGGTGGTTCAGCAAGTCGTCTTGTTCCTGACACCAGCGGAAAATATCGTCCGCCAGAGAAATTAGATTTACCGAACCATCAAGCAACTGCACTGCACGACGCAAATGGCGTAATAGCTCGTCGGGATTTTTCACCGCAGACAGGCGGGAGAAGCGTAGTTTTGACATTACCGGATTGTCACCACTCTTCTTCTGTCCAAGCTGTGTAGCAAAACCCTGTCGCTCATCAATAAATTTGATATGCGCAGCCAGTACCGCAGTAATTGCCAATGCAGTAACATGCCAGTCTGCCTTGTTTTTCCACAACGAATGCGTCTGCATTAACAGCAAATGAAATCCCTCAGACAAGCAGGCCTCATTCACCGTTTTACTGCGCCGCAAGCTGGCCCGTGCACCCCGCTTCTCCTGCAAATCCTCATGCCATTTGCGCAGCGTGGCTTTGTGATCCTCTTGCACAATACTCATTCAGCAGCCTCCTGCTTCTTTGCTTTGGCGGCTTTCGCGCTTTGCTTTTCCGCCGATGAGGTAAAATATTTTTTGCGCGCCTTCATGATGCGCTCCAGATCGCTGCTCTCGTAGGGGTTGGTAAAGACGTGATCATCGAAGTAACAACGGGTAAACAGCCAAAGTTCTCTTTGCCATTTATTCAGCCTTTCGTCCGGCTTGTGGCCGTTTTCCAGATCGTGGATCAGATTGAGAAAGCGCCCCTGCGTCAGGTTCCAGAAATCAATGTCGATAAAACTGAAATCACCGCGGGCGCCCTTCGCATTGGAGAACCACGCTTCTTTTAGCGCACTGCGCAGTAGGCTGAGGAGTCGGGTAGCAGTTTGTGTTGCTTTACGTAAATCAGGGATCAGACCTTCCGTCATCAGCAACGGAAAGTGGTGCTCATACCAACAGCGGATTTTCATTTTTTTGAAATCGGCACCAAATCCCCACAAGCCTACTTTGATATTCCTGAGCTCTCGGGCATTAAACACTTTAATCACCTGTGCCGGATATTCGGTATTCTTTTCCGTCGGGTTTTCTTGACTTAGTCCCAGCCAATCTCGCCAAAGAAGTCCACCTGGTTGGGTTATAACAGGTTCAAATCCCTTACTATTCTTTATTTGCAGGCGATGTGGTGTTAATGGGTGCCGCCAGCGGTCATAATTAACGCCATAATTCTTGACCAACATCTGGATTAGCAGCTCATCGCTATTATTACCGCAGATATTGCACACTCCCTGACGTATTGTCGCGAAATCCAGACGGATACGGCGTGGCATCCCCCAGTATGCTTGTAATTTATTTACCTGCTCATCTGTTGTAATAGTATGAGCTGGTGGCTCGCTGGTACGTGTTGCGGCAAGCCAGGGAAATACAGCCGCATCATAGACGACAGGCAAAGGCAGATCCGCAGCATCCTGCGGCATCACGTTGAGCCACAGCTTGCGCCAGAGCGGCGTTTGCCGCTCTCCCTGATATTCCTGCAATTCAATCAATGTAGTCAGCGGCCCGCCGCCGCGCAGCCCAGTGCGGTAGCCTTGTCCGCCGAAGGAGCGTTAAGCTGCATTGAAAACAACGCCAACGCGGCACAATGCGGGCAAAAACATTCCATTACGCCACGTTTGATAAAATGATCTGTATTTAACTCAGTAGTTTGAATACCTGGTGTTTCCGGTAATAGCGAAGCTATAGTTATTTTATTGTCGGGTAATTCTTCAAAATCCTGCATAAAAGACGGCGTTTCCGCGCCAAACTGAAAAGCGTGTTCTAACGGTGCTAATGCCTTATGGAGCGCATCGGCATGCAATCCATCAAACCAGATATCCTCCCAGTTTTTGTATCTTTTCGGCGCGATACTGCATTGCAGCAATCCCAACAGAAACTGCCAGGCCGCTCCCTGCAAATCTGCTCGCGTTGCGGCGATATCCACCACGTTTTCATCTGCCAGATTGACAGGAGCCAGTTTGCCCGTGGAACCGTCTTTGAAACGGACGGGAAGCCAGGGCGTTGTTAAAAGCGAAAAATTGTCCATATCTGTATTCGTTATTCCCCCATCATGCCAATCAATCCCTCATTCGCCGAATAACCACAAGCGGCACAATCCGTCACCACAATCACCGTGGCAAAATCCTTATCCTGATGCTGTTGCGCACACCACTTACGCAGGGGTTCGCCATCTAATTTTTCAAACTCGTCTTTATGTTTATTCCACCAGCTCTGACGTACCCGCAGCACGCTCATCTCCCAGGCGTGTTCACCGCTGGTATAAGGGGTTACGACGCCATCCACGATTTTCGCCAGCCACAGCGTGACAGACTCTTCCGCCAACCGCGTTGACATTTTCTCCGGTAGAGAATCGCTAATTTCAGCACAATAGCCCGGCGCAAAGTTAAGCAGCATCTGTCTGGCAAATGCCCGGTCGCAATAAAATTTGCCTTTCTGCAATTGCTCGGTTTTTGCAAATCCAACCGGCATGTTGACATCCTCGCCGTAGACCGACTCAATCAACAATCGGGCAGATTGCGGCATCCGAATCGTCCCCTGCTCACGTAATATGCGCTGTGTCAGCCACATGCGCCCATGATCGGGATAGACATAGGCGCTGTTACGCATGGCGCTGGATAACCAGTTCTCTCGCGGCGCGTCATCCCACTCCGGAGCAAGAATGCGCAGCACTGGCGTCTCTCGCTCATCCTGCCCACTCTTTTTCACCAGACCGTTACGATCGCGAATATGACGCTGTAGTCGACCGGCCCGCTGAATTAATAAATCCACCGGCGCTAAATCAGAGATCATCTCATCGCAGTCAATATCCAGACTTTGTTCGATTACCTGCGTGGCGATAATGACCTTACCGGCACGTTGTGCGCCGCTCTGTTTGCCAAAGAGATTCAGCGTCTGTGACTCAATCCGCTGACGATCGTGAAAAGCAAAGCGACTATGGAAGAGTAAAAGGTTTTCCGTGGCGACGACCTTACTCAGTTGAAGCTGGCGATAGATACGAATCGCATCATCAACGGAGTGACGTATCCAAGCGATACAGTTTCCTTTTTCCACTGCTTCACCTATACGTTCAAGACACGCCTCTTCACTATGTAGCCAGCCAATATCTACGCTACGCTCAACCTCTTTGCGTGTATCAACCCGCTGAGAAATCAGCTCTGTTTGTGTGACCTGAGTCAGCCAGGGATAATCGTCATGGCCTAGCAACGGCGCCTGCACACTACGCCTCACCCCACGGGAAAATGCCGCCACCAGCTTATCTCGCTGCTGCTGCGATAGCGTCGCAGATAACAGAATAGTGGCGTTGCCATTACTGGCCTGCCGTTCGATCAAACCTTCAAGTATTCGGGACATCCATGCATCACAGGCATGGATCTCATCAGCCAGTAAAATCTTGTTGCTAAGACCCAGTAACCGCAGGTTGTTATGTTTAAATGGCATTACCGCCATCATCGCCTGATCCAACGTGCCTACACCAACCTCCGCCAACAACGCTTTTTTATTGCTGTCGGCAAACCAGGCGGCGCATCCCTGACTATCAGGCTGCGCTTCATCGGGTTCTTCCGTACCGGAAAGAGTGACCGACCATATTGACTGATTGAAACGATCCATTAAGCGACGCGCGCTATGCGCCAGAATCAGGCTGGGACGGGAGTCCGGCTGATACAGCGCCAGCCAGGTGTTCGCCATACGTTCAAACATCGCGTTGGCTGTCGCCATTGTCGGCAGTCCAAAATAGAGTCCCTGCGCTTTACCTGCCGCCATCAGTCGATGAGCTAATATGAGCGCCGCCTCTGTTTTTCCGGCCCCGGTGACATCTTCAAGAATAAAGAGTTGGGCGCCATCCACGTTGATATCCAGCTCAAGCGCCTTTTGTTGTAACGGTGTGGGATGCTGAATAAAAGGGAAAAGCGTTTCTATGCCCGTAAAGGCAGACACATTCGCCGCTGAGGGAAATAGCGTGATGGCAGTTTGTGCTTTAGCGAGAGCTTGCTGCCAGTAGGTATCAACAGGCATTTTTTCCGCAGTACGCGGAAAATAACGGCTGGCAGAACCAGTCCAGTCAGCCAGTACAACCGCAGCGGAAATAAACCAGGAAAGTTGCTGAAATTGGTCGATACCCTCATCTTCATCCCAGGCTTCAGGCAAAGTAATTAAAGGAAAGAGCGCTTTTATTCTCAGAAGAAAATCTCTTGCCGCGTCTTTATCCTGCTGGCGAAAATGGTCCAGCTCCTGGATTGCCTCTGGAGGGCGTCCATGATGACCTGTAGTGACTGGCATCCAAAGCGCCATAACGCGCTTACTTTTACGAACTGAAAGCAAAGAAGGAGGAAACAATTCAGGGCATTCACTTAGCCAGGAGTTCCACAACATGTATCCCAGCGTGGTATGCGCGATTTTTTCATAATGCCGTGTAGGCTCATTAAAGATATTTAAAGCCTCATGACGGTATAGTTGCTGGAAGGAATGAGCAAACTTTCCAATATCATGCCAACATAAAATCCAGGCAAAAAATTGCGCCGCCTGCTCCTTATCCTGGATGCCTAATTTTTTTAGATAGTGGTCAATAAAATAAATATTATTTATCACCATCCAGTAACCCACAGCCGCAACATCTAAAGAATGCCAGCAAAGCAAATGGTAATCATCACCGCCGTTAGTTTCTCCTCGTCGAGACTTTCCCCAATAGTGATATATCGACACGTAAACTCCAGCATGTGGATAATAAAAGCACTCTACGCCTTTTTAATGGTCTTTTTTGTTGATATACCTCACAAAAATTGCACTTCCTGAGATTATATTTAAATATGCCCGCTCAATTTTATATATTCTTCAGAAATATTTACCCCACGAATAATTATTATAAATTTTTCCGCCTTTTTCTTCTGGAAGAAGCGCTCAAAGAGGCTTCCTCCAATGCCTTCTGCATAAACCAAAATTTAAAAAAAACGACCATTTGCGGCGAATCATCTACCTTTTGTCTGAATTATCGTCACCACAAAGGATTACCAACCATAAATGTGCTGTATTAATAATGTCGTTCAAATTCTCTCCTGTAGTAAACTTTATCTGTTTAATAAAAAAGAGAGAATTGAACGATATATTTTACTCCGGATATTGAATAATATAAATTTGAAGGAAAATATTATGCCAGTCACTTTAAGCTTCGGTAATCATCAAAATTATACGCTTAATGAAAGTCGGCTTGCTCATCTGTTAAGCGCAGATAAAGAAAAAGCAATCCATATGGGGGGTTGGGATAAAGTCCAGGATCATTTTAGAGCGGAAAAAAAGGACCATGCGCTGGAAGTGTTACACTCCATCATTCACGGGCAGGGCCGTGGTGAACCTGGAGAGATGGAAGTTAACGTAGAGGATATAAATAAAATTTACGCCTTTAAACGGCTACAACATCTGGCCTGCCCGGCTCATCAAGATCTGTTTACTATCAAGATGGACGCTTCTCAGACACAATTTTTACTTATGGTCGGCGACACGGTGATCAGCCAAAGCAATATTAAGGACATCCTTAATATATCAGATGATGCAGTGATAGAATCTATGAGTAGAGAGGAGAGACAATTATTTTTACAAATATATGAGGTGATTGGTTCGAAGATGACCTGGCACCCGGAATTACTTCAGGAGTCGATTTCAACTCTACGAAAAGAAGTGACGGGAAATGCACAAATCAAAACGGCGGTTTATGAGATGATGCGTCCCGCAGAGGCTCCAGACCACCCGCTTGTCGAATGGCAGGACTCGCTTACTGAAGATGAAAAATCGATGCTGGCCTGTATTAATGCAGGTAACTTTGAGCCTACGACTCAGTTTTGCAAAATAGATTATCAGGAGGTACAAGGTGAAGTCGCTTTTAGCATGATGCATCCGTGTATCTCCTATTTACTACATAGCTATTCGCCGTTTGCAGAGTTTAAACCAACAAATTCTGGTTTTTTAAAAAAACTTAATCAGGATTATAACGACTATCATGCAAAAAAAATGTTTATTGATGTAATTCTTGAAAAGCTATATCTAACCCATGAACGTTCTTTGCACATTGGTAAAGATGGGTGCAGTCGTAATATATTACTGACATAAAGATAGTCAGTAATATAACCAATTTAAAATCCGGCTGCCTGCCGGATTTTTCATAGCAGCAAGTATAATCATGCCGCGTAAGGACAATTACCCTTCATGCAGCCCGCACTCGCGCTTCAGCCCGAAGAACCGCGTTTCTTCTTCCGCCATACCCGGCTCCCATTTGCGGGTGGTGTGCGTATCGCCCACCGACAGATAGCCCTGATCCCACAGCGGATGGTATTTCAGACCGTGCTTTTGCAGATACTGGTAAACCGTGCGGTTATCCCAGTCGATAATCGGTAGCACTTTAAACACGCCGCGCTGGGTAGCGAGAACGGGTAAATGCGCGCGGCTACCGGACTGCTCGCGACGCAGACCCGCAAACCAAGTCTGCGCTTTCAGCTCTTTTAGCGCCCGATTCATCGGCTCGACTTTGTTGATGTCATTGTATTTCTCAATACCTTCTACGCCCTGCTCCCACAGTTTGCCGTAGCGCGCTTCCTGCCAGGCCGGACTTTCGCCCGCGCGGTAAACTTTCAGGTTGAGTTTGAGTTTGTCCGTTAACTCATCAATAAACTGGTAGGTTTCCGGGAACAGGTAGCCGGTATCGGTGAGGATCACCGGGATATCCGGGCGAATCTGATTCACCAGATGCAGACTCACCGCCGCCTGAATGCCAAAGCTTGAGGAGAGCACGTATTCGCCGGGCAGATTTTCCAGCGCCCATGCCACGCGTTCTTCGGCGCTCAGTGTTTCCAGTTGGGCGTTGATTTCCGCCAACGCCAGTACGCGATCGACTTTTGGCAGTTCATTCAATGCGTTGAGATCGAGTTGGGACATAAGTTCCTCACTGTTTGCCTTGCCTGATGGCGCTGCGCTTATCAGGCCTACACAGACGCCATCCGGCAATTCAGGTTATTCCCAGAAATCACGCGCGGGATCGAGCACCGGGCGAATGATGCCCGCACGCACCGTAAAGTCGCCGAAGCCTTCACCCGCTTCGCGCTCTTTCGCCCAGCGCCCAATCAGTTGATCCAGCGAGGCCAGAATATCCGGCTCGGTGATATTTTCTTGATACATCCGTGGGATACGTGTCCCAATACGGTTTCCACCAAGATGCAGGTTATAACGACCAGGCGCTTTCCCTACTAAGCCAATTTCCGCCAGCATCGCGCGACCACAGCCGTTCGGGCAGCCGGTCACGCGCATCACGATATGTTCATCAGGAATGCCGTGTTTTTCCAGAATCGCTTCCACTTTGTCAGTAAACGACGGCAGGAAACGCTCGGCTTCCGCCATAGCCAGTGGGCAGGTCGGGAACGACACGCAGGCCATTGAGTTTTCACGCTGCGCGCTCACGGCATTCATCAGCCCATGATCGCGCGCCAGTTTCTCGATCTTCGCTTTCTGGCTTTCCGGCACGCTGGCAATAATCAGGTTCTGGTTAGCGGTAATACGGAACTCGCCCTGATGAATCTTCGCGATCTCCAGCAGGCCGGTTTTCAGCGGGCGCCCCGGATAATCCAGGATACGACCGTTTTCGATAAACAGCGTCAGGTGCCAGTTGTTGTCGATCCCTTTCACCCAACCGATACGATCGCCGCGACCGGTAAACTCATACGGGCGGATCGGCTCAAATTTGATCCCCGCGCGACGCTCGACTTCTTCTTTGAACGTGTCGACACCGACGCGCTCAAGCGTATATTTGGTTTTCGCGTTTTTACGATCGGTACGGTTGCCCCAGTCACGCTGGGTCGTCACCACCGCTTCGGCTACCGCCAGCGTATGCTCCAGCGGTAGATAGCCAAACTCGCTCGCGGTACGAGCATAGGTTTTCTTATTACCGTGCTCAATGGACAGACCGCCGCCAACCAGCAGGTTAAAGCCCACCAGCTTGCCGTTCTCGGCAATCGCCACAAAGTTCATGTCGTTGGCGTGCAGATCGATATCATTTTGCGGCGGGATCACCACCGTGGTTTTAAATTTACGCGGCAGATAGGTTGCGCCGAGGATCGGTTCTTCGTCAGTGGTCGCGACCTTCTCCTGATCGAGCCAGATCTCCGCATACGCACGGGTGCGCGGCAGCAGATGTTCGGAGATCTTCTTCGCCCACTCGTAGGCTTCCGCGTGCAACTGCGATTCGTACGGGTTGGAGGTGCACAGCACGTTACGGTTCATGTCGTTAGCGGTTGCCAGCGCATCCAGCCCGACCGAATGCAGCATCTGGTGCACCGGCTTGACGTTCTTCTTCAGAATACCGTGAAACTGGAAGGTCTGGCGGTTGGTCAGACGGATACTGCCATAAATCGTGTTATCCGCCGCGAATTTATCGATCGCCTGCCATTGCGTCGTAGTAATCACCCCGCCCGGCAGACGGCAGCGCAGCAGCATGGCGTGGCGCGGCTCCAGCTTCTGCGCCGCACGCTCGGCGCGAATATCGCGGTCATCCTGCTGATACATGCCGTGAAAGCGTATTAGCAGGAAGTTGTCGCCTTTAAAACCGCCGGTGAGACCGTCGTTCAGATCTTCCGCAATGGTACCGCGCAGGTAGTTGCTTTCCAGCTTCATGCGCTCGGCATCGGACAGTTTACCTTCGACCACCAGTGGGCCTGGATGTTTTTCGCTCATTAGTAGACATCTCGCTGATAACGGCGCTCTACGCGCAGCTCACTTAAAAATTCATCCGCCGCTTCGATGTCCATTGCACCGAACTCAGCAATCACTTCCAGCAACGCTTTTTCGACATCTGCGGCCATGCGCCTGGCGTCGCCGCAGACATAAATGTGGGCACCGTCATTAATCCAGCGCCACAGCTCCGCGCCCTGTTCGCGCAGTTTGTCTTGTACGTAGATTTTTTCTTTTTGATCGCGGGACCAGGCCAGATCGATCCGGTTCAGCATGCCTTCTTTCACGTAACGCTGCCATTCAACCTGATAAAGGAAGTCTTCGGTGAAGTGCGGGTTACCGAAGAACAGCCAGTTCTTGCCTTCCGCCCCTTCCGCCGCACGCTGTTGCATAAAGGCGCGGAACGGCGCGATGCCGGTGCCGGGGCCAATCATAATGACCGGCGTCTGCGGGTTAGCTGGCAGGCGGAAGTTGTCGTTGTGTTCAATAAACACACGCACTTCGCCCTCTTCTTCCACGCGGTCGGCGAGGAAGCTGGAAGCACCACCCGCGCGGGCGCGGCCTTCAATATCGTAGCGCACGACGCCGACGGTTACGTGTACTTCGCTTTCGACTTCCGCCTGCGCGGAGGCGATGGAGTACAGACGCGGCGTCAGCGGACGCAGCAGGCCGATTAATGCTTCAGCGTCGAGCTGCGCCGGAGAGAAACGCACCATATCAACAATGGGCGTGGTCGCGGCGTAGTGCTGGAGCTGCGCTTTGTCGCCCACTAATGGCAACAGCGACTCACTGCGCGTCAGGGTCGCGTAGTTCTCAACAATGTTGGCGGTATTCACCGTCAGCTCGAAGTGCCACTCCAGCGCTTCGGCGAGCGGCAGGGTTTTACCATCAACCGTCACCGGCTCATCGCCTTTCAGCCACAGCAACTCAACCAGCTCCTTCACCAGAGCCGGATCGTTCTGATACCAGACGCCCAGCGCATCGCCCGGCTGATAGCGCAGGCCGGAGTCGCCTAAATCAATCTCAATATGACGCACATCTTTTTCCGAGTTGCGACCGGTGATTTTCTGATTCACGGAGAGGGTCGCGATCAGCGGCGCGTCTTTAGTATAGGGGCTGGTGTGGATGTCGTTTACCGCGCCAGTAGCGACGGATTGCGAAGGTGCCGCGACAGGTGCGCGAGACTTCAGCACATCAACCACGCGGGCGCGCCATTCGCTGGCAGCTGCCTGATATTCAACGTCAGCATCGACACGGTCGAGCAGACGTTCACCGCCCAGTTCCGCCAGTTTGCTGTCGAAATCTTTTCCGGACTGGCAGAAAAATTCATAAGAGGTGTCGCCGAGGCTAAACACGGCAAAAGCGGTGTTTTCCAGTTTCGGCGCTTTTTTGGAGAACAGGAATTTATGCAGCGCGACGGCCTCTTCCGGCGGCTCGCCTTCTCCCTGGGTGGACGTCACTATCACCAACAGTTTTTCACTGGCAATCTGTTTGAATTTGTAGTCGCCGGCGTTCACCAGTGTCACATTAAGGTTGGCCGCCAGCAGATCATCACGCAGCGCTTCCGCCACACGACGCGCATTGCCGGTTTGCGAAGCGGAGATAAGCGTAACCCCCGGCATCTTCCGCTCAGGAACAGGCGTGACGGCAACAGCGCCTGAGCGCGGGTTCAGTACGCCCCAAAAATAGCCGGAGACCCAGGCAAGCTGTTCGGGAGTAAGGTCGGTTGTCGCGGCCTGAAGGCGCGCCAGTTGCTCCGGATTAAGCGGAAGCAACCCAGTCAGTGGAGCCGGTGTCGTCATGCGTCGTTATGTTCCAGTAAGCAAAGCGGATCTATACACAAAATCATTCAAGTTCGCCGTAAGCTGAGCGCGCCCCAGGAGCGTACATAAATACGTGACTGGGGTGAGTAAACGCAGTCAACACAGATGCGGCTTGAAAGATGAAATGTATAAGCGATAAATCCCAAACTGAGGATAAGGTTAACGGTGAGAGGAATAACAATTAAAGAAGGGTTGGAAATAACAAATAACCAAATGAACTAACCTGTTTTAGTTATCGTTATTAACGCCAAAATCGATTTTATAATTGATTGATAATTATTAAATTTTCTGGAAATTCTTAAATTAATTGCCCGTCACAAGGCGGAGAATGGTTTTAGTTAATGATAAAAAATGCGCTTTCCGGTACCCTACGGCGGTTTTTTTATTGCCTGAGAGTTCATCATGTCCACCACGTTGTATAAAGATTTCACCTTTGAAGCCGCTCACCGCCTGCCTCACGTGCCTGAAGGGCATAAGTGCGGCCGCCTGCACGGACACTCGTTTATGGTGCGTCTCGAAATTACCGGTGAAGTCGATCCGCATACCGGTTGGATTATGGATTTCGCGGATCTCAAAGCGGCGTTTAAACCGACTTACGATCGTCTTGATCACTACTATCTGAATGATATTCCAGGGCTGTCCAATCCCACCAGCGAAGTGCTGGCAAAATGGATTTGGGATCAGGTTAAGCCCGTCGTGCCGCTACTGAGCGCCGTGATGGTGAAAGAGACCTGTACAGCCGGCTGCGTCTATCGCGGCGAATAAGGTTTATTAACGCGTGGGCTGGATGTCAAATTGATTCCAGCCTATCCACACGATGTTTCATCAGTGAAAACATTGTCCAGCGCGTGGTGTTAAAAGCGCAGTACATCACCGGTTGCAGGTGCGGTTATTTCCGGTAGCCACAACCGCCCCCAGGCCCCTGTACAGTGACAACCGCATAGTTTTTCAGGTTTATGTTCTTGCAGAAAGCGCCTGACTCGCCACAGCGTGAACGGTGATGCGCAGCGGAGATGAAATCCGCCGACAAGCGCGTAAATCCGCTTTATACCAGTAATATTCTGACAGTGCCGGACAATATTTGCGATCCCCCGATGCCCGCATCCCGTAATGATGACTAATCCTTTTGTCGATTGGTAAATCAGTACGCCCTCATCCCAAATAGAGTCCGGCTCCGCATCGTGGCCGCCAAAAATGCCGTAGGCTTCAGGCGCGACCACCGGTATTTCCCCTGACCAGATAAAGTTTTCGCCAATCGGCAGGGGGTCACGCGTGTACATCATTCGATAGCGTGAATAGTCCACCTCACACGACAATTTTTTTATTTTTCGGGTAATACCAAGAAAAGTCATTGCCGCATAACGTTCACGCGCAATATCGGGATGGCAGATGATTCGACTGTTATCAGGAAGCCACGGCACGCCGCCGCAATGATCGTAATGACCATGCGAAAGCACCACAGCAGACACATCGGACAGGTCGATCCCCATCGCCAACGCGTTTTGCATAAAACTGCCATCAGGGCCGGTATCGAACAAGATAGACGTAGACTCATCCTCGACCAACAAGCTTAATCCTGGCCGGGCCTTCAACGATTTATCCGCTCCAGCTCCCTTATGATTTTCGAGCAATACCCTGATCCTTAACGCCATGGCCTTCTCCTGTATAAAAGCCTCCCCGGGAAAACGCGGCCTTTTTACTTTACATGACCCGTCCTGAATAGCGTTGACACGTTCCAGACTTAAATCCGGAGAACGTAATGAT
>NZ_JBGDTY010000028.1:0-32008 GCF_046552515.1 Salmonella sp. SAL00653 | reverse complement strand
AAATACAAAACGCCCGATGATGTTCATCAGGCGTTTTACAGACAAAAAACTGTCAACCTATATCAGGACTAGTCAATACACCGTCAGGCGCAAACGCTATTCGACCGAAAACTGGAAAACGTTTCGCATTTTTTGCTGCGTCTTACATTTATCAGGTAAAAAACCTGGAATCCGCGCCGTATAGCACAAAATCCCCTCCAGACAATGGCGTCCTGAACCTGCACACTTTCCCGCACAGGGAGGTGTCTATGAAGATAACGACGGTCAGCGTATGCGTAGTATGCGGCATACTTCCGCTCATGATATTGCCAGTATTACCTGATACGTGGATTCTCGCGGTGCTGTTTTGTCTGGCATGTTTGCTTTGCCTCATACCCCATCACTATGCGCGCTACGCGGCATTAACCTTGCTCTTTTTCATGTGGGGGATATTTGCCGCCAGGCAGGCCATCTGGGCGGGAAACGTCCTGCCCGCCGCGACGCAGGAGGCGACAGTCGTCATTACTGCCACCGATCATATGACCACTCATTATGGGCGAATCACCCATTTGCGCGGAAAGCCGCTCTTTCCTGCTGTAGGGATTGTCCTGCATGGCCAGTACTTACCCACGGAAGTGTGTGCCGGGCAACAGTGGGCGATGACGCTGAAGGTCAGAGCGGTACACGGACAGCTTAACGAAGGCGGTTTTGATAGCCAGCGTTACGCGCTAGCGCAGCACCAACCGTTGACCGGGCGTTTTCTACAGGCTAAAGCGATTAACCCTGAGTGTAGCTTGCGTGGGCGCTATCTTGCTTCGCTTCGCGCTACGCTTGCGCCTTATCCGTGGCAGCAGGTTATTCTGGCGTTGGGAATGGGGGAGCGGGGAGCGGTGTCGCAGGAGGTGAAGGCCGTTATGCGCGATACGGGGGACTGCCCATTTGATGGCGATTTCCGGCCTGCATATCGCTTTTGCTGCGTTATTGGCTGCCGGATTAATCCGTGGCGGACAATTCTTTTTGCCGGTCAGATGGATTCGTTGGCAGACGCCATTGCTGGGCGGCATTCTTTGCGCGATATGTTATGCCTGGCTTACCGGCTTACAACCGCCTGCGCTGCGCACGGTGGCGGCGCTGAGCGTCTGGGGAGGATTAAAATTAAGCGGACGACAGTGGAGCGGCTGGCAAGTCTGGTGCTGCTGTCTGGCCGCGATTATTTTCGCCGATCCTGTGGCGGTTATATCACAAAGTCTTTGGCTGTCAGCATTTGCGGTTGCCGGCCTGTTATTCTGGTATCAGTGGTTTCCTGCGCCAAACGGAAATTTTCCACGGGGCTTACGTTGGTTGCTTAACCTGCTTCACCTACAGGCAGGCATTACACTTCTGCTTTTGCCTCTCCATGTGGCGCTTTTTCATGGCATAAGCGTTACCGCAATGCTGGCGAATCTTTTTGCCGTACCCTGGGTCACATTTGTGACGGTTCCGCTCATCCTGGCGGGAATGATTCTGCATTTAACCGGGCCGTTTTTTCTTGAAGAGTGGGTATGGTACCTGACCGATCGCGCGTTAGCCGCGCTATTTTACCTGTTGAATGCTTTACCGCAGGGCTGGGTCAATATTGATAACCGTTGGCAGTGGCTGACGCTTTTACCCTGGCTAACGCTTATCGCGTGGCGATTAAACGTCTGGCGTACCTGTCCGGCGGTCTGTTTATGCGGGTTATTGTTGATGAGCTGGCCACTCTGGCGGCCGATAAACGCCAGCGGATGGCAGGTGCATATGCTGGATGTCGGTCAGGGGCTGGCGATAGCGATCGTCAGGGGCGATAAAGTAATACTCTACGATACCGGTCGGGCATGGCCGGAGGACGACAGCGGGCAACAGGTTATTATTCCCTGGTTGCGCTGGCATAATCTGACGCCGGAGGGCGTTATTTTGAGTCATGAGCATCTGGATCATCGGGGCGGGCTGCGTTCGCTACAGCGGGTCTGGCCGTCAATGTGGATTCGCAGCCCGTTAGGCTGGCAGGGACATTTGCCCTGTTTTCGCGGCGAGCAGTGGCAATGGCAGGGGTTAACGTTTCAGGCGCACTGGCCGTTACGCGAAAGTGCCGATCGAGGAAATAACCGTTCCTGTGTGGTCAAAGTGGATGACGGCGTACATAGCATCCTGCTCACGGGCGATATTGAAGCGGGCGCTGAACAAAAAATGCTAAGTCGTTACTGGCGACATCTTGCGGCGACGTTTATCCAGGTGCCGCATCATGGTAGTAATACGTCGTCGTCGTTACCATTTATTCAGCGCGTACATGGTGAAGCGGCGCTGGCGTCCGCATCGCGCTATAACGCATGGCGGCTGCCGTCCCGCAAGGTAAAACAGCGCTACCAGCAACAGGCGTATCAGTGGTTTGATACACCCCACCAGGGGCAAATTTCGCTGCGGTTTTCTCCGCAGGGCTGGCGCATACAAGGCTTACGGGATCAAATTTTACCTCGCTGGTATCATCAGTGGTTTGGCGTGTCCGAGGATAACGGGTAGAATATGCGGCTATTTCAACAAATGCTGGTTTTTTGAATGCATAACGATAAAGATCTCTCTACGTGGCAGACCTTCCGCCGACTGTGGCCAACCATAGCGCCTTTTAAAGCAGGTCTGATCGTGGCGGGCATAGCGTTAATTCTCAACGCAGCCAGCGATACCTTCATGCTATCGCTCCTCAAGCCATTACTGGATGATGGTTTCGGTAAAACGGATCGCTCAGTGTTGCTGTGGATGCCGCTGGTGGTTATTGGGCTGATGATATTACGAGGCATCACTAGCTATATCTCCAGCTACTGTATTTCATGGGTGTCAGGCAAGGTGGTAATGACCATGCGCCGTCGCCTGTTTGGCCATATGATGGGAATGCCCGTCGCTTTCTTTGATAAACAGTCTACCGGTACGCTGCTGTCGCGTATTACATACGATTCAGAACAGGTTGCCTCTTCTTCATCTGGCGCGCTGATTACCGTGGTGCGTGAAGGGGCATCGATCATCGGATTGTTTATCATGATGTTCTATTACAGCTGGCAGCTGTCGATCATCCTGGTTGTTTTAGCGCCGATTGTGTCGATTGCGATTCGCGTTGTCTCAAAGCGGTTCCGCAGCATCAGTAAAAATATGCAGAACACGATGGGACAAGTGACTACCAGCGCTGAACAAATGCTGAAAGGACACAAAGAGGTACTGATTTTTGGCGGTCAGGAAGTCGAAACTAAACGCTTTGATAAAGTCAGCAATAAGATGCGACTGCAAGGCATGAAAATGGTCTCTGCCTCGTCAATTTCCGATCCTATCATTCAGCTCATTGCCTCGCTGGCGCTGGCGTTTGTCCTCTATGCTGCGAGCTTCCCAAGCGTAATGGATAGCCTGACGGCAGGGACCATCACCGTGGTGTTCTCCTCCATGATCGCGCTGATGCGTCCATTAAAATCGCTGACAAACGTTAACGCGCAGTTCCAGCGTGGGATGGCGGCTTGTCAGACGTTGTTTGCGATTCTGGACAGCGAACAGGAGAAAGATGAAGGTAAACGTGTCATTGACCGCGCGACCGGCGATCTCGAATTCCGCAATGTGACGTTTACTTACCCGGGCCGTGAAGTGCCGGCATTGCGTAACATCAATTTGAAAATTCCTGCCGGGAAAACCGTGGCGCTGGTGGGGCGTTCCGGATCGGGTAAATCAACTATCGCCAGTCTGATCACCCGTTTCTACGATATTGATGAAGGACACATCCTGATGGATGGTCACGATCTACGCGAATACACTCTGGCCTCTCTACGTAATCAGGTGGCGCTGGTTTCGCAAAACGTGCATCTGTTTAACGACACGGTCGCTAATAACATTGCTTATGCCCGGACGGAAGAATACAGCCGCGAGCAGATTGAAGAGGCGGCGCGCATGGCCTATGCCATGGACTTTATCAACAAGATGGATAATGGCCTGGATACCATTATCGGCGAAAACGGCGTACTGCTTTCCGGCGGTCAACGCCAGCGTATCGCGATTGCCCGCGCCTTACTGCGCGACAGCCCGATTCTGATCCTTGATGAAGCTACGTCCGCGCTGGATACCGAGTCCGAACGTGCGATTCAGGCCGCGTTGGATGAGCTGCAAAAAAACCGTACCTCTCTGGTGATTGCGCACCGTCTCTCCACCATCGAACAGGCGGATGAGATCGTTGTAGTCGAAGACGGTATTATCGTTGAGCGCGGCACTCATAGCGAGTTGCTGGCGCAACACGGCGTTTACGCCCAGCTACATAAGATGCAATTTGGCCAATGATTGCGCGTATCTGGTCGGGTGAATCCCCGCTATGGCGGTTACTGTTGCCGCTCTCCTGGCTGTATGGCCTGGTGAGCGGGGCGATTCGTCTGAGCTATAAGCTTGGTTTTAAACGCGCCTGGCGAGCGCCGGTACCGGTGGTTGTGGTAGGGAATCTTACGGCTGGCGGTAACGGTAAAACCCCCGTAGTTATTTGGCTGGTGGAAAAGCTGCAACAGCGTGGCGTGCGCGTGGGGGTCGTTTCCCGCGGCTACGGCGGGAAAGCTGCCGCTTATCCGCTGCTCCTGACGCCGGAGACGACAACCGCAGAGGCGGGAGATGAACCGGTATTGATTTATCAACGGACCGGCGCGCCTGTCGCGGTAGCGCCTGAACGCGCCGCGGCGGTGAAAGCGATTCTGGCGGCGCATAATGTGCAGATTATTATCACTGACGATGGGTTGCAGCATTACCGACTCGCGCGAGATATTGAAATTGTGGTGATTGACGGGGTGCGTCGTTTTGGCAACGGCTGGTGGCTTCCTGCCGGTCCTATGCGCGAACGCGCCAGTCGCCTGAAAACCGTAGACGCCGCTATCGTCAATGGCGGCGTCGCCCGGGCGGGCGAAATCCCCATGCAGCTAGCGCCTGGACTGGCGGTGAACTTACGTACGGGAGCGCGTTGCGATGTGGCGCAACTGAGCAATATTGTGGCGATGGCGGGCATCGGTCATCCGCCGCGCTTTTTCGCCACGCTGGAAGCCTGTGGCGCGCATCCGCAAAAGTGCGTCCCGCTGGCCGATCATCAAACGCTCGCCCCTGCTGACGTTCAGGCGTTGGTCGGTGAAGGGCAGACCCTGGTAATGACGGAAAAAGACGCGGTGAAATGCCGTGCTTTTGCCGAAGATAACTGGTGGTTCTTACCGGTTGATGCGCGTTTGTCCGGTGAGCAGCCAGATAAGTTGCTTGAACATATCACCTCGCTGGTTCGCTAGCGTCCCCCAATGCAGCGGCAGTGATGAATTTATGGAGTCATGAATGTCATTGCCGTACCTTTCTCTTTCCCAGGCCCGGTGTCTTCACTTTGCTGCGCAGGGGCTATTGAAAAAGCCGCGCCGTAGCGCGATGCCTGGCGATGTTCTTGCCGCCATCTCACGCATGGCGTTGCTGCAAATTGATACCATCAATGTTGTCGCACGTAGCCCCTATCTGGTGCTGTTTAGCCGTCTCGGTTCGTACCCGCAGGCCTGGCTGGATGAGGGGCTGCGACGCGGCGAGTTAATGGAATACTGGGCGCATGAGGCCTGTTTCTTACCACGCCGCGACTTTAAACTTATCCGCCATCGTATGCTGTCGCCGGAAAAGATGGGCTGGAAATATCGCGCGGCATGGATGCATGAGCACGCGGAGGAAATAGAACAGCTAGTGCGGCATATTCAGGAGCACGGTCCGGTGCGATCTGCCGATTTTGAACATGCGCAGAAAGGCGTCAGCGGCTGGTGGGAATGGAAACCACATAAACTCCACCTTGAGGGTTTATTTACCGCCGGAAAAGTCATGGTTGTTGAGCGGCGTAATTTTCAACGTGTATATGATTTAACGCCCCGTGTGATGCCGCACTGGGATGATGAACGCGATGGACTGTCACAGCCGCAGGCGGAAAGCCTGATGCTGGATAATAGCGCGCGCAGTCTGGGGATTTTCCGTGAACAGTGGCTGGCGGATTACTACCGCCTGAAACGTCCTGACCTGAAGGGATGGCGGGAGAGCCGGGCGGAACAGCAGCAGATTATTCCGGTCGAGGTGGAAACGTTGGGGCGGATGTGGCTTCATGCCGATCTTCTTTCGCAGCTGGAACCGGCGCTGAATAACGCCTTAAAGGCGACCCATAGCGCAGTACTGTCGCCTTTCGATCCTGTGGTATGGGATCGCAAGCGGGTAGCGCAGCTTTTCGGATTTTACTATCGGCTGGAATGTTATACGCCTGCGGCGAAGCGCCAGTACGGTTATTTTGTGCTGCCGCTATTATACCAGGGCCGTTTAGTCGGGCGAATGGATGCCAAAATGCATCGTAAAACAGGGGTGCTTGAGGTTATCTCGCTGTATCTGGAGGACGATATTCGTCCTGGCGTTAATCTGCAAAAAGGAATCTGGCAGGCTATTAGCGCGTTTGCTGCCTGGCAACGGGCATCGCGCGTGACGCTGGGACAATGTCCGCCAGGCCTGTTTAGCGCCATGCGTCATGGCTGGGAAATAGACCCTGCACCATAACCGATTATGTTAATATTGAAGGATTCACAATCCGGTCCATCTGGAGGAACTATGGATCATCGTCTGCTTGAAATCATCGCCTGCCCGGTATGTAACGGCAAACTCTGGTATAACCAGGAACAGCAAGAATTAATTTGCAAACTGGACAATCTCGCTTTCCCGTTACGCGACGGCATTCCTGTATTGCTGGAAAATGAAGCTCGCGCCCTGACATCTGATGAGAGTAAATCATGAGTTTCGTCGTCATCATTCCGGCCCGTTTTTCATCTACCCGACTGCCAGGCAAACCATTAGTGGATATTAATGGTAAGCCCATGATTGTTCATGTCCTGGAGCGGGCGCGCGAATCTGGCGCGGAACGCATTATTGTCGCGACCGATCATGAAGACGTGGCTCGTGCGGTAGAAGCGGCTGGCGGCGAAGTGTGCATGACGCGCGCCGATCACCAGTCCGGCACCGAACGGTTGGCGGAAGTGGTAGAGAAGTGCGGATTCAGCGACGATACCGTTATTGTGAACGTTCAGGGCGATGAGCCGATGATCCCGGCGGTTATTATTCGCCAGGTCGCGGAAAATCTGGCACAGCGCCAGGTTGGCATGGCGACGCTGGCGGTGCCGATTCACAGCGCCGAAGAAGCGTTTAACCCGAATGCGGTAAAAGTCGTGCTGGATGCTGAAGGCTATGCGCTTTACTTTTCCCGGGCGACGATTCCCTGGGATCGCGATCGCTTTGCAAAAAGTCTGGAAACGGTAGGGGATACTTGCCTTCGTCACCTGGGCATTTATGGCTATCGCGCGGGGTTTATCCGCCGTTACGTGAGCTGGCAACCCAGCCCGCTTGAACATATTGAAATGCTGGAGCAACTCCGTGTGCTGTGGTACGGCGAAAAAATTCATGTCGCCGTCGCCAAAGCGGTGCCCGGCACGGGCGTAGACACCGCCGACGACCTGGAGCGCGTACGCGCTGAAATGCGTTAACATGATCCTGTTCATGATCGTCTTAGACGGTCATGAACAGCGCGGTATGATAGCGCAAAGATGAATACTCACGTCTGCTCATCAGTGGCGGCTTTCTCGTACCGTTACGATTTTCCTCATTTTTCTTTTCTTCCCTTGATCTGATACGGGTGACATCTGTCCATACGACGCTCATTATTAAAGTAGTAGCACTAATGGGGGTAATCTGGAATGGAACAGTTGCGGGCCGAACTCAGTCATTTGTTGGGTGAAAAACTTAGCCGTATAGAGTGCGTGAATGAGAAAGCGGATTCCGCATTGTGGTCATTATATGACAGCCAGGGCATTCCGATGCCGCTGATGGCGCGAAGTTTTACCACTCCCGGCGTTGCGCAGCAACTGGCATGGAAAACCTCAATGCTGGCGCGTAGCGGTACGGTGAGGATGCCGGTAATCTATGGCGTATTGACGCATGAAGAGCATCCTGGTCCGGATGTGCTGCTACTGGAACGACTGCGCGGTGTGCCGGTCGAGGCGCCGGCGCGCACTCCGGAACGCTGGGAACAGCTAAAAGATCAGATTGTCGAAGGGCTGTTAGCCTGGCATCGGCAGGATAGCCGCGGTTGCGTTGGCGCCGTAGACCATACTCAGGAGAATATCTGGCCTTCCTGGTATCGTCAGCGGGTGGAGGTGCTGTGGACGACGCTAAATCAGTTCAGCAATACCGGCCTGACGATGCAGGACAGACGCATTCTGTTTCGTACCAGAGAATGTCTTCCTTCGTTATTTGAAGGGTTTAACGATAACTGCGTACTGGTGCATGGCAACTTCTGCCTGCGCAGTATGCTTAAAGACGCCCGTAGCGATCAGCTTCTGGCAATGGTCGGCCCCGGGCTGATGCTGTGGGCGCCGAGAGAGTTCGAACTGTTTCGCCTGATGGATAATCCATTGGCGGAGGGATTGCTTTGGCATTATCTGCAACGCGCGCCAGTGGCGGAGTCCTTCATCTGGCGGCGTTGGCTCTATGTGCTGTGGGACGAGGTTGCGCAATTGGTCAATACCGGACGTTTTAACCGTACCAATTTTGATCTGGCGGCGAAATCATTACTCCCCTGGCTTGCCTGATATGCCTTTCAGCCATTGCCAAAGTCGCCCTAATGTTTCATACCCAGCGCGATCGCTGTGCATCAGCCAGACCGGGGACGGAATTGCCCGCTCCCAGGGATTGAGCGGCGAATCGATCGCCAACTGATTCGCCGGTGCGGGAAGCGGATTCAGCCCGGCATGCTGAAAGAAAATCATCGCGCGCGGCAAATGCGAGGCGGAGGTTACCAACAGGAAAGGGGCGTCGCCGATGGCCTGCTTAACGGCGGCGGCTTCTTCTTCCGTATCTTTTGGCTTATCCAGCGTAATAATATCGCTACGCGGTACGCCCAGCGACTGCGCCACCCGCGCACCGACTTCCGCTGTGCTTACCGTATTGGTTTTTGCTATGCCGCCGGTAAAAATCAGCCTGGCTCCCGGATTCGCGCGCCACAGCCGAATGCCTTCCGCCAGCCGCGGCAAGCTGTTGTTAATTAAATTAGAGCTCGGCGCCCACTGCGGGTTCCAGGTATAGCCGCCGCCGAGAACCACAATATATTCCACCTTTTGCGGACCCTGCCAGGTAGGGTAGCGGTTTTCTATCGGACGCAGCAGATGGTCGGAAACGGGTTGCAGGCTTAATAGCAATAGCGCCAGCCAACCTACGCTGATAAATACTTTTCCGGTCTTCTGAAAGCGGCTAAACCAGAGCAGCGCCAGGCCGACGCCAATGATCAGCAACATCAGCGGAAGCGGCAATAACATACCGCCAATCACTTTCTTTAGCGTAAAAAGCATCCTTTTTGGTTCCTTTTTTAACCATATAGCGGAGGATTAACGGTGATATTACACCAGACAGGTTCATTCTGGCCGCGGCTGTGACAAAATAGCGGTTTTATCAGATAACGCCTGAGCCAGCCTGTGGAGAGTCCGATGCAGGATCGCAATTTTGATGACATTGCTGAAAAGTTTTCCCGTAACATTTACGGCACGACCAAAGGACAACTGCGGCAAGCCATTCTGTGGCAAGACCTGGATCGCGTGCTGGAGGAGATTGGCGGGCGAAAACTGCGGGTACTGGATGCCGGCGGCGGCGAAGGGCAAACGGCGATTAAGATGGCGGAACGCGGTCATCAGGTGACGTTATGCGATCTGTCTGGCGAAATGATCGCCCGCGCGCGGCAGGCGGCCGAGGTAAAAGGTGTGAGCAAAGACATGCATTTTATACAATGCCCGGCTCAGGACGTCGCTTCGCATTTGGAAAGCCCGGTTGATCTGATATTGTTTCATGCTGTGCTGGAGTGGGTAGCCGATCCTGTCGGCGTATTAGAAACGCTCTGGTCAGTATTGCGCCCTGGCGGCGTGCTGTCGTTGATGTTCTATAACGCTAACGGTTTGCTGATGCACAATATGGTGGCGGGTAATTTTGACTACGTGCAGGCGGGGATGCCTAAACGCAAGAAGCGCACGCTGTCGCCTGACTACCCGCGCGACCCCGCGCAGGTGTACCAGTGGCTGGAGGCGATTGGCTGGCAGATTACCGGTAAAACCGGCGTGCGTGTGTTTCATGATTATCTGCGTGAAAAACACCAGCAGCGTGACTGTTATGAGACCCTGGTCGAACTGGAAACGCGTTATTGCCGCCAGGAGCCGTATATTAGCCTTGGGCGCTACATTCATGTCACCGCGATTAAAAGCCCGGCGCTAGCCGCAGATGCAAGGATAACCTATGAGTGAATTTTCCCAGACAGTCCCCGAACTGGTTGCCTGGGCCAGAAAAAACGACTTTTCCATCTCGCTGCCGGTAGACAGACTTTCCTTTCTGCTGGCGGTCGCCACGTTGAACGGCGAACGCCTTGACGGCGAGATGAGTGAAGGCGAGCTAGTGGATGCATTCCGCCATGTGAGTGATGCGTTTGAGCAAACCAGCGAAACCATCGGCGTGCGCGCGAACAACGCGATTAACGATATGGTGCGTCAACGTCTGCTGAACCGCTTTACCAGCGAGCAGGCTGAAGGCAATGCGATTTACCGATTAACCCCGCTCGGGATTGGCATCACCGATTACTACATTCGTCAACGCGAATTCTCTACGCTGCGTCTTTCTATGCAGTTGTCGATTGTGGCCGGTGAATTGAAGCGCGCGGCGGATGCGGCAGCGGAGGGTGGCGATGAGTTCCACTGGCATCGCAACGTTTACGCGCCATTGAAATATTCGGTGGCGGAGATTTTCGACAGTATCGATCTCACCCAGCGCATCATGGATGAACAGCAGCAGCAGGTGAAAGACGATATCGCACAACTGCTGAATAAAGACTGGCGGGCGGCGATTTCCAGCTGTGAACTGCTGCTTTCTGAAACGTCCGGTACGCTGCGCGAGTTGCAGGATACGCTGGAGGCGGCGGGCGATAAGCTGCAGGCTAACCTGCTGCGCATTCAGGATGCCACGATGACGCACGACGATCTGCATTTTGTCGACAGGCTGGTATTTGACTTACAAAGTAAACTCGACCGCATTATCAGTTGGGGTCAGCAGTCTATTGATTTATGGATCGGCTACGATCGTCACGTGCATAAATTTATCCGTACCGCGATCGATATGGATAAAAACCGTGTCTTCGCCCAGCGGTTGCGCCAGTCAGTGCAGACTTATTTTGACGATCCATGGGCGCTAACCTATGCGAATGCCGATCGTCTGCTGGATATGCGCGATGAAGAGATGGCGTTGCGTGACGATGAAGTCACCGGGGAGTTGCCGCCGGATCTGGAATATGAAGAGTTTAACGAGATCCGCGAGCAGTTAGCGGCCATCATTGAAGAACAGCTGGCTATCTACAAAACCAGACAAACGCCACTGGATCTTGGGCTGGTGGTGCGCGAGTATCTGGCGCAATACCCGCGCGCGCGTCATTTCGACGTGGCGCGTATTGTTATCGATCAAGCGGTACGTCTTGGCGTAGCGCAAGCAGATTTCACCGGACTGCCAGCCAAATGGCAGCCGATTAATGATTACGGAGCCAAGGTACAGGCGCATGTCATTGACAAATATTGAACAAGTGATGCCGGTTAAGCTGGCGCAGGCGCTGGCGAATCCGTTATTTCCGGCGCTGGATAGCGCATTACGTTCGGGCCGCCACATCGGGCTGGACGAACTGGATAATCATGCCTTTCTGATGGATTTTCAGGAATACCTGGAAGAGTTTTACGCGCGTTATAACGTGGAGCTGATTCGCGCGCCGGAGGGGTTCTTCTACCTGCGTCCGCGTTCTACCACGCTTATCCCGCGCTCGGTGTTATCCGAACTGGATATGATGGTCGGTAAAATTCTCTGCTACCTCTATCTTAGCCCGGAGCGTCTGGCCAACGAAGGGATCTTTACTCAGCAAGAGTTGTACGACGAGCTGCTTACCCTTGCGGACGAAGCCAAACTGCTAAAGCTGGTGAATAACCGTTCGACGGGATCTGACGTTGATCGTCAGAAACTGCAGGAAAAGGTGCGTTCTTCTTTAAACCGCCTGCGTCGTTTGGGCATGGTATGGTTTATGGGCCACGACAGTAGCAAATTCCGCATTACCGAATCGGTCTTCCGCTTTGGCGCGGATGTCCGCGCCGGCGACGATCCTCGCGAGGCGCAGCGTCGTCTCATCCGCGACGGGGAAGCGATGCCCATTGAAAACCATCTGCAACTTAATGATGAGACCGAAGAGAGTCAGCCGGACAGTGGAGAGGAAGAATAATGATTGAACGCGGTAAATTTCGCTCGCTAACGCTGATTAACTGGAACGGTTTTTTTGCCCGTACTTTTGACCTGGATGAACTGGTCACGACGTTATCCGGGGGCAACGGTGCCGGGAAATCCACGACGATGGCGGCGTTCGTCACGGCGCTGATCCCGGATCTTACATTACTGCACTTTCGTAACACCACGGAAGCCGGCGCCACCAGCGGTTCGCGCGATAAAGGTCTGCACGGTAAGCTGAAGGCGGGCGTCTGTTACTCCATGCTCGACACCATTAATTCCCGCCATCAGCGGGTGGTGGTCGGCGTGCGTCTGCAGCAGGTCGCTGGGCGCGATCGCAAAGTGGACATCAAACCGTTCGCTATCCAGGGGCTGCCGATGTCGGTACAGCCGACACAACTGGTGACGGAGACATTAAACGAACGTCAGGCGCGCGTACTGTCGCTTGCTGAGCTGAAAGACAAGCTTGACGAGATGGAAGGCGTGCAGTTTAAGCAGTTTAACTCCATCACCGATTATCATTCGCTGATGTTTGACTTAGGGATCATCGCCCGTCGTCTGCGCTCCGCTTCCGATCGTAGTAAATTCTATCGTTTGATAGAGGCCTCGCTGTACGGCGGGATCTCCAGCGCCATTACCCGATCGCTACGCGATTATTTATTGCCGGAAAACAGCGGCGTGCGCAAGGCGTTCCAGGATATGGAAGCGGCGCTGCGCGAGAACCGACTCACGCTGGAAGCGATTCGTGTTACCCAATCCGATCGCGATCTGTTTAAGCATTTGATCAGCGAAGCCACCGATTATGTGGCGGCGGATTATATGCGCCACGCCAATGAGCGTCGGGTTCACCTTGATCAGGCGTTGGCGTTTCGACGCGAACTGTACACATCGCGCAAACAACTGGCGGCGGAGCAGTACAAGCACGTCGATATGGCCCGTGAGTTGGGCGAACATAACGGTGCCGAAGGTTCTCTTGAGGCGGATTACCAGGCGGCGAGCGATCACCTGAATCTGGTGCAAACCGCGCTGCGTCAGCAGGAAAAAATTGAACGCTACGAAGCGGATCTTGAAGAGCTGCAGATTCGACTCGAAGAGCAAAACGAAGTGGTGGCGGAAGCCGCCGAAATGCAGGACGAAAATGAAGCGCGTGCCGAAGCCGCCGAGCTGGAAGTCGATGAACTCAAAAGCCAGCTTGCGGATTACCAGCAGGCGCTGGATGTACAGCAAACGCGCGCGATTCAGTATAACCAGGCGATATCAGCGCTCGCCCGCGCTAAAGAACTTTGCCATCTGCCGGATCTAACGCCGGAAAGCGCCGCCGAATGGCTGGATACTTTCCAGGCAAAAGAGCAGGAAGCTACGGAAAAACTGCTGTCGTTGGAACAAAAAATGAGCGTGGCGCAAACCGCGCACAGCCAGTTTGAGCAGGCTTACCAGCTGGTGGCGGCGATCAACGGCCCGCTGGCGCGTAGCGAAGCCTGGGACGTGGCGCGCGAGCTGTTACGGGACGGCGTGAACCAGCGTCATCTGGCGGAACAGGTACAGCCGCTGCGGATGCGCCTGAGCGAACTGGAACAGCGGCTGCGCGAGCAGCAAGAGGCGGAACGTCTGCTGGCGGAGTTCTGTAAGCGACAGGGCAAAAATTTTGATATTGACGAACTGGAAGCGCTGCATCAGGAGCTGGAAGCCCGCATCGCGTCCTTGTCTGAGAGCGTGTCGTCAGCCAGCGAACAGCGTATGGCCTTGCGTCAGGAGCAGGAGCAGCTTCAGTCGCGTATTCAACATCTGATGCGGCGTGCGCCCGTCTGGCTGGCGGCGCAAAACAGCCTGAACCAGCTTAGCGAACAGTGCGGCGAGGAGTTTACGTCCAGCCAGGAAGTGACCGAATACCTGCAACAGCTACTGGAGCGTGAGCGCGAAGCCATTGTCGAACGCGACGAAGTGGGCGCGCGTAAAAATGCGGTTGATGAAGAGATCGAACGTTTAAGCCAGCCGGGCGGCGCGGAAGACCAGCGTTTGAATGCGCTGGCGGAGCGTTTTGGCGGGGTACTGCTGTCGGAAATCTACGATGATGTCAGCCTTGAAGATGCGCCGTACTTTTCCGCACTGTATGGCCCGTCGCGCCATGCGATCGTCGTACCGGATTTATCGCAAATAGCCGAACAGCTTGAAGGTCTGACCGACTGCCCGGAAGATCTGTACCTGATCGAAGGCGATCCGCAGTCTTTTGATGACAGCGTATTCAGCGTTGACGAGCTGGAAAAGGCGGTGGTCGTGAAAATTGCCGACCGTCAGTGGCGTTATTCGCGTTTCCCATCGCTGCCTATTTTTGGCCGCGCGGCGCGCGAGAACCGTATTGAGAGTCTCCATGCGGAACGGGAAGTGCTTTCCGAGCGCTTTGCCACGCTCTCGTTTGACGTGCAGAAAACCCAGCGTTTGCACCAGGCGTTCAGCCGTTTTATCGGCAGCCACCTTTCCGTTGCCTTTGAGGACGATCCGGAAGCGGAAATTCGCCGACTGAACGGGCGTCGCGTCGAACTGGAGCGCGCGCTGGCGACGCATGAAAACGACAACCAGCAGCAGCGCCTTCAGTTTGAGCAGGCGAAAGAGGGCGTTTCCGCGCTTAACCGTTTGCTGCCGCGGCTGAATTTATTGGCCGATGAAACGCTGGCCGATCGGGTCGATGAAATTCAGGAACGGTTGGATGAGGCGCAGGAAGCGGCGCGATTTGTGCAGCAATATGGCAACCAGTTAGCCAAACTGGAGCCGGTGGTTTCCGTTCTGCAAAGCGATCCGGAACAGTTTGAGCAATTAAAAGAAGACTATGCATGGTCGCAGCAAATGCAGCGCGACGCGCGCCAGCAGGCTTTTGCTCTGGCTGAAGTTGTCGAACGTCGGGCGCATTTCAGCTATTCCGACTCGGCGGAAATGCTGAGCGGCAACAGCGATCTCAACGAAAAGCTGCGCCAGCGGCTGGAGCAGGCGGAAGCCGAGCGTACCCGCGCCCGCGAAGCGCTGCGCAGCCATGCCGCGCAGTTAAGTCAGTACAGCCAGGTCCTGGCCTCGCTAAAAAGCTCTTACGACACGAAAAAAGAGCTGCTTAACGATTTGCAGCGCGAATTACAGGATATTGGCGTTCGCGCCGACAGCGGGGCGGAAGAGCGTGCCCGCCAGCGTCGCGATGAACTGCACGCCCAGTTGAGCAATAACCGTTCGCGTCGCAATCAGCTTGAGAAAGCGCTCACCTTCTGCGAAGCGGAGATGGAGAACCTGACCCGTAAGCTGCGCAAGCTGGAGCGTGATTATCATGAAATGCGCGAGCAGGTCGTGACCGCGAAAGCCGGCTGGTGCGCAGTCATGCGGATGGTGAAAGACAATGGCGTGGAACGCCGTCTGCACCGTCGTGAGCTGGCTTATCTGTCGGCGGATGAACTGCGCTCCATGTCGGATAAGGCGTTGGGCGCGCTGCGCCTGGCCATCGCGGATAACGAACATCTGCGCGACGTATTGCGTCTGTCGGAAGATCCGAAACGCCCGGAACGTAAAATCCAGTTCTTTGTGGCCGTTTACCAGCATCTGCGCGAACGTATTCGTCAGGATATTATTCGTACCGACGATCCGGTTGAAGCCATTGAACAAATGGAGATTGAACTGAGCCGTCTGACGGAAGAGCTGACATCGCGTGAGCAAAAGCTGGCAATCAGTTCCCTCAGCGTGGCAAACATCATCCGCAAGACTATCCAGCGTGAACAGAACCGTATCCGTATGCTGAACCAGGGGTTGCAAAGCGTCTCTTTTGGCCAGGTGAATAGCGTGCGGTTAAACGTCAACGTGCGTGAAACGCATGCCACCTTGCTGGATGTGCTTTCAGAACAGCAGGAGCAGCACCAGGATCTGTTTAACAGCAATCGTCTGACCTTCTCCGAAGCGCTGGCGAAACTGTACCAGCGTCTGAATCCGCAGATCGATATGGGGCAACGCACGCCGCAGACCATCGGCGAGGAGCTGCTGGACTACCGTAACTATCTGGAAATGGAAGTTGAAGTTAACCGTGGGTCCGACGGCTGGCTGCGTGCGGAATCCGGCGCGCTATCAACGGGGGAAGCTATCGGGACCGGGATGTCAATTCTGGTGATGGTGGTGCAAAGCTGGGAAGACGAAGCGCGCAGACTGCGCGGGAAAGATATTTCGCCATGTCGCCTGCTGTTCCTCGATGAAGCGGCGCGTCTGGATGCGCGTTCTATCGCCACGCTGTTTGAACTATGCGAACGTTTGCAGATGCAGCTCATCATCGCCGCGCCGGAAAACATCAGTCCGGAGAAGGGCACGACGTATAAACTGGTGCGTAAAGTGTTTCAGAATACTGAGCATGTTCATGTTGTCGGGCTGCGTGGCTTTGCGCCACAGCTTCCGGAAACGCTTCCCGGTACGCAGACGGAAGATACGCCTTCAGAAGCGAGTTAAACACGGCAGAAACGATGAAGTGCCCGATGGCGCCTCGCTTATCAGGCAAGGCCGGATAAATCGGTTACGCCGCCATCCGGTACAACAAGTTCTGTTTTATCATTAGCCTGGGGCGGCGAAAGCCGCCTTTTTCTTTATCTGAAAAATCTCTCCGGGTAGTGCATTTTCTTTAAACTTCTTTACATTAGGTTAGGCAAAAACGTAACGAACTTTATATACTGGAGTTAAGCCTGACGAGTGAGCAGGCTGACTCGTCATACTAAACAAAAGCATTGGTTGCGGTTGACCCGCGCTGCGGGCAGCGCAGTCATGCGGAGTATGATAACGAAAACAGGGGGCAAGGGATGTTGCTTAATAAGATGTGTGGTCGTTGTCTGTCGGCAATCAGTTTATGCCTGGCCGTAACATTCGCTCCACTGTTCAATGCGCAGGCCGATGAGCCTGAAATGATACCTGGCGATAGCGTCGTTGCCGCGACGGATCAGGCTGGGCCGCAGAAACAATCAGCCGCGACGGCGATTATGGCTGGGATTCAGCCGCTGCCGGAGGGCGTTTCAGCCGAGAAAGTCCGGGCTGATTTACAGTCGCAGCCTCCTTCCGGCTATACGCCGGTCTATATGAGCCAGCTGACATTGCTGTATGCCGCGCGCGACATGAAGCCCATGTGGGATAATCGCGATGCGGTGAAAGCCTTCCAGCAACAGTTGGCGGAGGTGGCGATTGCCGGATTCCAGCCGCAGTTTACCGCCTGGGTGGCATTGTTGACCGATCCCGCCGTAAACGGTATGGCGCGCGATGTTGTGTTGTCAGACGCCATGATGGGCTATCTCCATTTCATTGCGAATATCCCCGTCAAAGGCCAGCGCTGGTTATATAGCAACAAACCTTACGCATTGGCGACGCCGCCAGTCTCGGTGATTAACCAGTGGCAAATCGCGCTGGAAGAGGGCCAGTTGCCGATGTTTGTCGCCAGCCTGGCGCCGCAGCATCCACAGTATGCGCCCATGCATGACGCGCTACTGAAGCTGGTGGCGGACTCTCGCCCGTGGCCGCAGTTGGCCAATACCGCAACGCTGCGCCCGGGGCAATGGAGTAACGATGTGCCTGCGCTGCGCGAAATATTACAGCGTACGGGGATGCTGGATGGCGGTCCAAAGATAGCCTTACCCGGCGATAACACTGCTGATAGCGCCGTCGTCAGCCCCTCCGCCGCGGTAGTCGAAACATCGGTGGCGCAGCCGGTCGACGAACCAACGGCCCGCCGTAGTAAGTCGGCTCCGGCGGCACGCGCCTACGATCGTGAACTGGTCGAGGCGGTAAAGCGTTTTCAGGCATGGCAAGGGCTGGGGGCGGATGGCGTTATTGGCCCGGCGACGCGTAACTGGCTTAATATGACCCCCGCGCAACGCGCAGGCGTACTGGCACTGAATATCCAACGTTTACGCCTGCTGCCGGCGGAACTCTCTACCGGTATTATGGTAAACATTCCCGCTTATTCGCTGGTCTACTATCAGAATGGCAACCAGGTGCTGGCTTCGAGGGTGATCGTCGGGCGTCCTGATCGTAAAACGCCGATGATGAGCAGCGCGCTGAATAATGTGGTGGTGAACCCGCCGTGGAACGTTCCGCCCACGCTTGCGCGTAAAGACATTTTACCGAAGGTGTGGAATGACCCAGGCTATCTGGAGCGCCATGGCTACACCGTGATGCGCGGCTGGAACAGTAAAGAAGCGATCGATCCGTGGCAGGTTGACTGGGCCACTATTACGCCATCGAATCTTCCGTTCCGTTTCCAGCAGGCGCCAGGCGCGCACAATTCGCTGGGGCGTTATAAATTTAATATGCCGAGCTCAGATGCGATCTATCTGCATGATACGCCTAACCATAATCTCTTTCAGCGTGACGCCAGGGCGTTAAGTTCCGGCTGCGTGCGGGTCAATAAGGCCTCTGAACTGGCGAATATGCTTTTGCAGGATGCTGGCTGGAACGATGCGCGGATCTCAGGCGCCCTGAAGCAAGGCGACACGCGGTATGTCAATATCCGGCAGAACACTCCAGTAAATCTTTACTATCTGACCGCGTTTGTCGGCGCAGATGGACGTATGCAATATCGTACAGATATTTACAATTACGATCTCACAGCGCGATCCAGCGCACAAATTGTGCCAAAGGTTGAACAATTAATCAGGTAAATGAAGAAGTTCTGGTAAATATGTTGTCCTAATGTTTGGCTTCAACGGGGCGTTTCGCTGTAGACCCCCGTTGTGGCTGGGGGAGGGCCATCTTGACGCGGGCTTTATCGGCAGTTAAGGTGCCTTTCGTGCGCCAGAAGTGCATATACAACAACCTTTAAGTCGACCGGGCCGTTCAGAAGTCTGTGCCAGCCGGTATCATGTCTGCTTAAAGGTAGAAGTGTATTAACGATAACATTGACCTGTAGACCTGATTATCATGGACAAATTTGACGCTAATCGCCGCAAGCTGCTGGCGCTTGGTGGTGTCGCTCTCGGCGCCGCCATCCTGCCCTCGCCAGCGTTTGCCACACTCTCGACCCCACGCCTGCGCATTTTGACGTTAAACAATCTCCATACCGGAGAGTCAATCAAGGCGGAGTTTTTCGATGGAAGAGCCTACATTCAGGATGAATTAGCAAAGTTAAACCATTTTTTCCGTGACTATCGCGCGAATAAAGTCCGATCAATCGATCCCCGCCTGTTTGACCAACTTTACCGACTTCAGGGGCTGTTAGGGACGCGTAAACCTGTGCAGCTCATCTCAGGCTACCGTTCTCTTGATACCAATAATGAATTACGCGCCCGTAGCAGCGGCGTAGCGAAAAAAAGCTACCATACAAAAGGGCAGGCGATGGATTTTCATATTGAGGGCGTGGCGCTGAGCAATATTCGCAAAGCGGCGTTATCTATGCGCGCAGGTGGTGTAGGATATTACCCACGTAGTAACTTTGTGCATATTGATACCGGGCCAGCGCGGCACTGGTAATCAGCGAGGCTTAATCAAAGGAGCAGTATGAACTATCGTATTATTCCGGTCACCGCGTTCTCCCAGAACTGTTCATTAATCTGGTGCGAACAAACCCGGCTGGCGGCGCTGGTCGATCCGGGCGGCGACGCGGAAAAAATTAAACAGGAAGTGGACGCCAGCGGCGTGACGTTGATGCAAATTTTACTCACGCATGGGCATCTCGATCATGTCGGCGCGGCGAGTGAACTGGCGCAGCATTACGGCGTTCCTGTTATCGGTCCGGAAAAAGAAGATGAGTTCTGGCTGCAAGGACTGCCGGCGCAAAGCCGCATGTTTGGTCTGGATGAGTGTCAGCCGCTGACGCCTGATCGCTGGCTGAACGACGGCGATCGCGTCAGCGTGGGGAATGTGACGTTGCAGGTGCTACATTGTCCGGGACACACGCCGGGACACGTGGTTTTCTTTGATGAACAGTCGCAACTGCTGATCTCCGGCGATGTGATTTTCAAAGGTGGCGTCGGGCGCAGCGATTTTCCTCGCGGCGATCACACCCAGTTGATTGACGCCATTAAGCGTAAATTATTGCCGCTTGGCGATGATGTGACCTTTATTCCTGGCCACGGCCCGCTCTCTACGCTCGGGTACGAGCGTCTGCATAATCCCTTCTTGCAAGATGAGATGCCGGTCTGGTAAGCGGAATGAAAAAGCCTGCACATTGCAGGCTTTTTTATCGGTCACGCCAGTCGGCAGCTTTTTACAGTACCGCGACAATGGCTTCGCACAGTGGCGCCATATTATCCGGGGTCATGCCCGCCACGTTCACGCGACCAGAAGCCACGGCATAAACACCGAACTCTTCACGCAGACGCAGCACCTGATCTTTGGTCAGACCGCTGAATGAGAACATCCCGTTCTGCTTGATAATAAAGCTGAAGTCACGGTTCGCGCCTTTTTCCTGCAAGGTATTCACGAACAGTTGACGCATACGCTGAATACGCTGGCGCATGTCCGTCAGTTCCTGTTCCCAGATAGCGCGCAGGGCGTCATTACTCAGGATAGTCGCGACGATGGACGCGCCGTGCGCTGGCGGGTTGGAGTAGTTAGCGCGAATGGCGGATTTCATCTGGCTAAAAGCGCGATCCACGGTTTCCGCATCGGCGGCAACGAGGGTGCAGGCGCCGACGCGCTCATTATATAAGCCGAAGTTTTTGGAGTAGGAGCTGGCGACAATAAGCTCTTTATGCAGCGCGGCAAAGGCGCGCAGACCTTCCGCATCTTCTTCCAGGCCGCGGGCAAAGCCCTGGTAAGCGAAATCGAATAGCGGCAGCCACCCTTTTTCAACGGAAAGCTCAGCCAGAACCTGCCACTGTTCCAGAGTAGGGTCAATGCCGGTTGGGTTATGACAGCAACCGTGGAACAGAACCACATCGCCGGCCTGTGCTTCGCTCAGGCTGGCTTGTAGCGCTTCAAAATCCAGCGTGTGATTTTCCGCATCGTAGTAAGCGTACTCCCGAACTTCCAGGCCGGCAGCGTTAAACACGCTTTTGTGGTTCGGCCAGCTGGGGTTGCTCACCCACACCCGTTTTACCGGAGTATTTTTTGCTAAAAAGTCGGCGGCAATGCGTAACGCGCCGGTACCGCCCGGCGTTTGCGCCGTGCGTGCGCGCTTATCGTTAATCAGCGCGCTGCCTTTGCCGAACAGCAGTTCCTGAGTGCAGCGAGCAAATTCCGGAATCCCGTCAATGCCGAGATAGTTTTTCGTCGTTTCATTTTCCAGTAAATACTGCTCGGCTTTTTTAACGCTGGTGAGCACCGGTGTTTTGCCGGTTTCATCTTTATATACGCCAATGCCAAGGTTAATTTTCCCTGGACGGTCATCGGCGCGAAACAGATCGGCCAGGCCCAAAATCGGGTCGGCAGGAGCGGCGGTTATGTTCTCAAACATGACGAGGTTCCATTATAGTTACAGAAGGGAAATCCGCTATCAGGTTAACGGCAGATTTACAAAATGCCAACCGTTAGCGCTAAAAAGCCCGCCTGTTTTTGAAAGACGCACATTTTCTCTAAGAGAGATAAAAAAACAGGACCGAAGTCCTGTTTTTGAGGCATAAAACAAAGGGGTCTGCTGATCAGAACTGGTAAGTAATACCGACAGCCGCCTGATCGTCGGTGCCAACGTAGCTGGAGCTGTAGTCGTTTTCGTCCAGCAGGTTGAAACGGTAGTCAACCCATACGTTCATGTTTTTGTTGAAGTAGTAAGTCGCGCCCGCCTGAATATATTTCGCCAGATCGGCCGAGCCGTCGGCGCCGTTCAACTGCTTACCTTTACTCTGCACATACGAGATTGCCGGACGCAGGCCGAAGTCAAACTGGTACTGAGCGACCACTTCCAGGTTCTGCGTTTTGTTTGCCATTTCCACGGTATCGGTAACCGTATTTTCAACAATGCTCATATTGCGGGTTTCAGCATATACGGCAGCCAGGTAGACGTTGTTTGCATCATATTTCGCGCCAACGGCCCACGATTCTGCGCGATCGCCATTACCATCGCGATCCTGCTGATCGTTAGTACGCTTGCTGTTGCTGTACGCTGCGGTGACGCCAAAGCCGTCGAACTCATATGCCATGGTGTAACCTACGCCATCGCCATTCTGAGAGTTAATGCTGTGGTTGTCCTGATTTTTACCCTGATACTGGATACCGAAAGAGAGACCGTCCACCAGACCAAAGAAGTCAGAGTTACGGTAGGTCAACAAACCGCCAGCACGGCTGGTCATGTAGTTATCAGTATAGGCGCCGCCCCAGGTTTCGCCGGAGAAGTAGGGGGCCATATCGGTATAGGATTCAACATCGTAAACGATACCGTAGTTACGACCATAATCGATTGAACCCACTTCCGCGTATTTCAAACCCGCGAAGGCCAGACGGACCAGATTCGAGTTCTGCTGTTCGCCTTCAGCGCGGTCTGCTTTAGTACGGTATTCCCACTGACCGAAACCGGTCAGATCGGTGTTAATCTGCGTTTCCCCTTTAAAACCAATCTGGGCATAAGTCTGGTCGGCATTTTTGCTATCGCCGGTCGTTGTCCATACGTGACGACCCACGGCTTTACCGTACAGATCCAGCTTATTACCATCTTTATTATAAATTTCTGCTGCGTTTGCGTTTGCGGTTGCAGCAGCCAGCAGGGCAGGGATCACCGCTGCCAGGATTTTGCGCTTCATCATTATTTATTACCCTCATTGGTTTTTTTATATGACACCTGCCACTGCCGTCAATAAATTCCGTCAATAAAACTTTACAGAAATATTGATGAGAGTTTGGTGTCTTTATGTGTCTGACAGGCATCTTTCCATTCAAACTAACGTTTCGCTACCGTGAAAGTGCTACAAATATAAATATTTAGTTTCAAAAGGAAAAAATATGTAAACAAATGTTATTTTCGCGGAACTTTGTGAACAACGTCAAACTTCCCCTGAGTTCTCGCTTTGATTTGAACGTTTTTCTTTTATTACTATGATTTTATTGTAATTATTCGCTTGTGGAACCGTTGTGCCTGAAAAAGCAGCAGACGAGCTATTTCATAAAAATAGCCATTTGGAAGTCTTGATGTCCAAAATTGTGGTGAAAAATTGTGCTACTAGAACAGAAAAATCTAATCCGCAATAAAATTAAGGATTAATTTTTATGTGTAAATATTTTATTGAAATAAACAGTAACAAGATGTGGTAATTCAGAGGGTTGTAATTAAATTTATTTACTTATTGATAATAAAGCTGACATTCAGGCGGAAAAAAAGGCCAGCATAGCTGGCCTTGAGTGTGTCGTAAAAATCAGAAGCTGGCGTTGCGTGGGGTCCGTGGGAACGGAATAACATCGCGCACGTTTTGCACACCCGTGACGTAAGCGATAAGGCGTTCAAAGCCCAGACCAAAGCCGGAATGCGGTACAGTACCGTAGCGACGCAAGTCGCGATACCACCAGTAATCCTCTTTATTCAGCCCCATTTCGGCCATACGGGCATCCAGCACATCCAGACGCTCTTCACGCTGGGAACCACCGATGATTTCGCCGATTCCCGGCGCCAGCACATCCATGGCCGCCACGGTTTTGCCATCTTCGTTAAGGCGCATGTAAAACGCTTTAATTTCTTTCGGATAGTTTTTCACCACTACCGGCGCTTTGAAATGCTCTTCCGCCAGATAACGTTCGTGTTCGGAAGAGAGGTCGACGCCCCAGAACACCGGGTTTTCAAATGTCTTACCACAGCGTTCCAGAATGGCGACCGCCTCGGTGTAATCCACCTGAGCGAAGTCGGTAGAGACAAAACGCTCCAGACGAGCGATAGCGTCTTTATCCACGCGTTCGGCAAAGAACTTCATGTCATCCGCACGCTCTTCCAGAACCGCGTTGAAGACATATTTCAGCATGGCTTCCGCCAGACGGGCGTTGTCTTCCAGATCGGCGAATGCCACTTCCGGCTCCAGCATCCAGAACTCCGCCAGGTGGCGGCTGGTGTTGGAATTTTCCGCGCGGAAGGTCGGCCCAAAAGTATAGATTTTGGACAGCGCGCAGGCATAGGTTTCACCGTTGAGCTGGCCGGAGACGGTCAGGAATGATTCTTTGCCAAAAAAGTCTTTGTCAAAATCTACTCTGCCCTGGTCGTTACGCGGCAGGTTTTCCAGATCCAACGTTGAGACGCGGAACATTTCGCCAGCGCCTTCGGTATCGGAAGCGGTAATCAGCGGGGTAGAGACCCAAAAGAAACCCTGCTCATCGAAGAAGCGATGCAGCGCCTGCGCCAGAGTATGGCGGACGCGCGCTACCGCGCCAATCAGGTTGGTGCGCGGGCGCAGATGCGCGACCTCACGCAGATACTCAATGCTATGGCGTTTTGCCGCCATCGGGTAGGTATCCGGATCTTCCACCCAGCCTGCGACCTCTACTTTCGTAGCCTGGATTTCGAAACTTTGCCCCTGTCCCGGCGACGCGACAACCTTACCTGTTACTACCACGGAGCAGCCTGTCGTCAGGTGTAATACTTCTTCATTATAATTGGGCAGAGAATTATTAATGACAGCCTGTACAGGATCAAAGCAGGAGCCGTCATAAACGGCGAGGAAGGAGATGCCAGCTTTTGAATCTCGGCGGGTACGCACCCATCCGCGCACGGTGACTTCTTGGTCAACGGCTACACGGCCCTGGAGTACGTCGGCTACAGGCACAACGCTCATAATATTCTCTCTAGTTAATAGTCGGAAAAAATAAACACTTGTCCACCCGAAATGGGGGTATTCCTATGTTACCTGGCATCTGCAATCAGACAAGCAGAAATCGCATCTGGAAGCAGGTTTTCAGAAAGAAACCTGTAAAAAGTTCGCACCTGCTCGCGAACCATTGAGAATTTAGGCTGGTTTTGCAAGCTTTGCGCACGTTACTCGATCAGGACGCGCATCTCTTGCTTGGCGTTTTGCATCACGACAATCGTTTTAAAAGACTTAATATTGCCTGAGGAAAAGAAAAGCTCACGGGTAAGCGCTTCATATTCCGCCATGTCACGAACATTGAGCACCAGTAAAAAGTCGAAATCGCCCGTTACGTAGTAGACCTGCTGCACCTGCGGGCAACTGACAAACCGTTGACGAGCCTCTTCCAGTAAATTGAATCGCTCGTTTTCGATCACCACCTGCACCACAATCGTGACCGGGCGTCCCACTTTGCCAGCATCAATAAGGCTGACATTGCCTTTAATTATGCCCGCCTCCTCCAGTGCCGCGATACGACGATTCACTGCCGAAGGTGAAAGATTGACCTGTTCGGCGATTTCCCGCTGAGAAAGACGATTATCGCGCTGCAATAATGTCAGAATGTTTTTATCCCAGGCGTCAAGCTTCATATCGCAAATAACCTCTTTAATGTGATGACTATCACTGTGCGCAATTTTGCCGCGTCCAGGTCGTTAAAAAAAGGTGAAAATTGCACGACGATGGGCATTTTCGCGCCATTTAACAGCAATAAGCATAGTACTATCATAATCAGTGGAATAAAGAAAAGGACGTAATAGATATTGTGCGACTCTTTTATCAGTACGGTTTATTAAAGTGAGGATAACCACTACTACAGCCACAAAACGCGAGTTCTTTACTTGTTTCTACTCAATAATTGCCAAAAACATATTATTTCAATAAATAAACTTTAACAAAAGGTATCATTATGCATGAACTTATTAAATACCAGTTTAATACACGTCGGAAAAAATATGGTACAGGAGCGGCCTTAAGTTTGCTTAACGGAAATGTTGGGCATGAGGTGTTAGCATTTCATAAAAAATTACCCAATTATGCCGTCACGCCGTTACATAATCTGGCGCATCTAAGCCGGCGGCTTGGACTAGGGTCCATCCATATTAAAGATGAGTCCTGGCGTTTTGGCTTGAATGCTTTTAAAGGTCTGGGCGGCTCTTATGCTGTAGGAAAATATCTCGCTGATAAATTGCAATGTGATATTAACTCGTTAAGTTTTGCTGCCCTTAACACTCCTGAGATTAAAGAAAAAATTAAGGATTGTGTTTTTGTTACCGCGACGGATGGCAATCATGGCCGTGGTGTGGCGTGGGCGGCGGAGCAATTAGGTCTAAAAGCCGTCGTTTATATGCCTAAGGGATCATCGTTAATCCGGGCAGAGAATATTCGCCATCATGGAGCTGAATGCACCATCACCGATCTGAACTACGATGATGCAGTGCGACTGGCCCATAGAATGGCGCAAACAAAAGGCTGGGTGCTTTTGCAGGATACAGCCTGGACAGGGTATGAAGAGATCCCAACGTGGATTATGCAAGGCTATATGACACTAGCGGTTGAAGCTTATGAGCAGCTCGCAGAAACAAACAGTCCGTTGCCAACCCATCTTATTTTACAAGCGGGGGTGGGATCGTTTGCTGGCAGTGTTATGGGTTATTTTGTTGAAAAAATGCAGGAAAATATCCCTAATATTATTGTGGTTGAGCCGCATCAGGCCAACTGTCTTTATCAATCCGCAGTTATGGATGATGGTCAACCTCACTGCGTCACTGGCGATATGGCGACGATAATGGCCGGGCTTGCGTGTGGGGAGCCGAATATTATCAGTTGGCCTATTATTCGGGACAACACCAGTTGTTTTATTTCCGCTGATGACTGTCTGGCGGCTAAGGGTATGCGTATTTCTGCCGCGCCGCGTCCAGGTACGGATACGCCTTTTATTTCCGGCGAGTCCGGAGCTATTGGCGTAGGGTTACTTTATGAGTTAATGAACAATATGCATTATCAGGATCTTGCTAATCGCTTACAGCTTGATGCCAGTGCTCATGTTCTGCTTATTAGCACCGAAGGCGATACGTCCCCAGATATTTATGAAGATATAGTCTAGAACGGACGCAGTGCTTAAACATTACGACTAAAAAATTAGATAATAAAGGCAGCATGTAAAAAACGCGTTTTTTATACGCATAATAAACCTAATGCAGGAAGCAAAACTTCATAACAATATACCATTAAAACGGCATTTAGTGAGTAAGGGATGCTCCTACCCGCTGACTTTCCAGTTTAGTGTTGTTGGCAAAATTCAGGATTACGCTGAACTGGAAAGATTATTTCTGAGACTGAACGAATTAATTTAAATCCGAGGTCATTATGTTAGAGCAACTTTCACAACTCTTTGAATTTCTATGGGGTGGCCCATTATTTTTGTGTGTCATCGGCATTGGCTTTTATTTTACAGTACGCCTCAAATTTTTCCAGATTATCAATTTAAAAGAAATTTACCGTAATACAATTGGTACACTTGCCGGAAAAAATAAACAAAACACTACTGGCGAGGTAGCGTCTAAAAAATCTCTAAAATCAATAGAGGTGGCTGCCACTGTGCTATCCGGCTCATTAGGCGCGGGAACGATCGCAGGTGTTGCTGCGGCTATTGCGGTTGGCGGACCTGGGGCAATTTTCTGGATGTGGATCATTGCGGTCGTGGGTATGATGACCAAAATGGTTGAAGTGACGCTGGCGGTGAAATACCGAAGTAAAGGTGAGAATGGCGAATATTATGGCGGCCCAATGCATTATATTAAGAAAGGGCTCAATAAAAAATGGCATCCCCTGGCAGGATTATATGCGTTTGCATTAATGATTCTGGTTATTACGGATGCCTGTTTTGTGCAAACTAATACGATGGCAGCGGTCATTCACTATACGTTTGACATCCCAACAAGCGTCATCGGGGGATTTATTGTCATCGTAGGTGCGTTGGTTATTTTAAAAGGACTCTCCAGTCTTGGTAAATTCTGTACGATTGCACTTCCACCGATCACCATTGCCTATTTCATTGGTGCCGCTGGTGTAGTGGTATTGAATATCGAGGCTATCCCACAGGTTATAAAAAGTATTTTCTATTATGCCTTTGCCCCTGCGCCAGCAGCCGGTGGCTTTGTCGGGTCAACCATCATGATGGCCATCAGTAAAGGAGCCAGTCGCGGAATATTCACTAACGAAGCTGGCATGGGTACCTCGGCCACAGTACATGCTACTGCCAACGTGGATTACGCTTTCCGTCAGGGAATGTGGGGGGCAGTGGAAGTTTTTTTTGTCTCAATGATTACCTGTAACTTTACTGCATTTGCTGTACTTGCTTCTGGTATGTGGACAGACGCCAGTTATCAAGGTATTCAGATTATCTTTGCCGCCTTAAAAGAAACATGGCATCCGATTATTGTTCAGGTTCTCTGTCTCGGTGTGGCGTTGATTCTGTTTACTTCTTATCTTGGCTCATATATTAAATTTCGCACTTCGATAAACTATATCTTTGGCGATAAGCTAGAACGCATCATTAAATGGCTATATTTTTTGCCGCCACTGATTGCCGTTAATATGGAAATCCCGGTAATCTGGTTAATGGCTGATATTGCTGTCGGTTTTCTGGTTATCCCCAACGTAATTGCTCTGTTCTTGCTGCGTAAAGAATTTATTAGCGAATTCAATTTATTCAGAACGCGTACACAGCGGGACACTAATTCTGAAAAAACAACGCAAATTACGCACGTAAATATGTCGAAGAGTGAAGGGAAAGAAGAGTAACCATCGCGGCCAGAACAGGTAAGATGGTCAGGAGAGTAACAAAGCGCCCACTTTCCGGGCGCTTCGTACAGGCATGGTTAACTTGCTTTACGCACCTGCGGGAGATCGAACGCTTTACGCAGCGCGCGCACAAACGCTTTATCATGACAGATCGTTTTACCGGGGCTGTCGGAAAGTTTAGCCACCGGCTTTCCGTTACATTCCACGAGCTTAATCACGATATTGAGCGGTTTTACCTGAGGGATATCGCATGTCAGGCGGGTACCGATGCCGAAGCTTAACTGCACGCGAGAGGCGAAATGGCGATAGAGCTCGACTGCCTTTGGCAGATCAAGGTTATCTGAAAAGACCAGCGTTTTTGTCAGCGGATCAATCCCCAGCTTTTCATAATGGGCAATCGCCTTTTCGCCCCATGCGACAGGGTCTCCTGAGTCGTGGCGTAACCCCTGATAACGGCTGGCGAATTCAATGCCGAAATCGCGTAAAAACGCATCCATTGTAATGCAATCTGTCAATGCGATACCAAGCTGGTCCGGATATTCGTTAAGCCAGGCGGCCAACGCGGCACGCTGGCTGGTCGCCAGGTCCGGACTGATTTGTTGATGCGCCTGGAACCATTCGTGCGCCTGAGTGCCCATCGGCGTCAGCGCCAGGCGACGCGCGAGATCATAGTTGCTGGTGCCGACGAACCATGACTCCTGCTGGAGACGTTTAACTATCGCCTGCTGCACTTCACGAGAGAAACGGCGGCGGGTGCCGAAGTCCATCAGGTGGAAGCGGGACATATCGAGATTGGCGGTTAACGCAGTGAAATCAACCAGCTTACTTTCCAGCGCGTCGAGCGCCTGATCAACGCCCGCGTTTGGCGAGCGGTAGTGATGAACCAGCTCACTGATCACGGCCAGCAGCGGCACTTCCCACATAATGACTTCACGCCACGGGCCGGTTAAGCGAATATTCAGCTTGCCGTTATCGTTGGTGACACAGACTTGAGCCGGGTTATAGCGAAACTCGCGTAACCAGTTCAGATAATCCGGTTTAAAAAAGGGCAGGCCGGAGAGCCACTGGAACTCGTCCTCCTGGAGGCGCAGGTGCTGCATCGCGTCCACCTGCTCGCGAATAGCATCGGCATAAATACCCAGCAGGTCGTCGCCACGGCAACGAAACTCAGCCGCTACCTGCACATCATAGTAGTGGTGAAAAACGGCTTGCTGCATATGCAACTTATAAGCATCTGTATCCAGCAACGAGTGCAGAACAGGAGAAGCGAATTGTGTCATAGGTGCGCTGTTGCGTCCTCTCACGGGAGCGTTTAGTACAATAAACAACTAAGAAAACCGCTGGAGTATACCTTGTTTAGCGATTTATTGAACCCCGATCACACCATAAGCTGTCTTTAGGGTCGAGCGCATTTCGTGCCCCATGTTATAAAAATGTAGCGGTGCGACTGCTAACCCCTTGAATTTAAGGATTTCTACTGCGCTGCTACCATGCGGGCAGTGATGGGGCATAGCGGGAAAGTGCCTGGTTGAGCAGAGAAACCTGTTCTGCGCTCTTCTCTGACATCCACTTTCCATACACCTTGTAAACCATCTGTGCATCGGTATGCCCCATCTGCGTTGCTATAAAGTTTGGGTTAGCACCAGCTGATAATGACCAGCATGCATAGGTATGTCGTGACTGATACGCGTTACGGTAACGAATGCCGGCACGCTTGATTATCGGGGCCCAAATTTTATTAATGGAATTAACTGCGTAGTGATATCCTGTGCGAGGTCCACGTTTGACGCATTGAGGGCTGAATACGAACGTGCAGGGTTGAATGACAGATTGTCCATATTCCCGCAACTTCACTTCAACCTCAAACTGCCGGCCAAGGCGTGTCAACTGGGCCTGATTCCTCAGGGCATCAATAGCTGGTTGAATGAGATATATCACCCTGTCAGTACCTGCGTCGGTTTTTGGCAGGGTGAACTCATCCGTCTGGGTAAGGTTGCGCTTCACAATGATCGTCCCAGCATGCAGATCGATATCTTCCCAAGCCAGACCGCACAACTCCCCATGCCTCATTCCGGTATAGACTGCCAGTGACCAGAGATTTCTCATCTGCTGGTGTCCGTATGCCTGGATAAACCTGATGAACTCGTCTGTCGTGAGTGGATCTGGTTCCCCTTTCGCTTTCTTGAGACGGTTAATTCCGCTAAACGGGTTTTCCTTTGCATAGCCGTTATCTGTTCCAAACTGGAAGATCTCGGCCATCAGCATCATGTAATTATTCACTGTGGACGATTTCCGGCCTTTAACCTGAGTCCGGTGATCCTTCTTCATTACCTGAAAGCCCGTCAGCAACTCCTTCCTGACATACAGCAAATCCTCAGTAGTCACCGCAGAAACCATTTTGTTTTCGCCGATGAGTGGAAGCATGTTTTTTATGATAGATTCGTACCTACTCATGGTATTAGAGCTGATCTCCATTCTCTTCAGCTCGGACCATCTTTCGGTAAGCTCCAGCACAGTAATTTCCTTTCTATCCTGACCGAACCGGGCAAGGTTCGGTGAGTTTGGGAATTTTTCCACATAGTTAAAATTCCCCATCCTTATCGCAAAACAAACCGAAGAACGCAGTTCGCCAGCTATCTTGCGATTTTTTGCAGTGTCAGGGATACCAAGGTTTTCCCTGACACGTTTACCTTTATACAGAAACCAGATGCGGAGAGAACCGCCGTGGTTTTCGACGCCTGTCGGGTATGATGCATTAGCCATTAATCCCTCCTGACGTCCAGGAGCATTGACGAGTGTACAGCTTTTCATGTTGTCTTCGCACCTGGTTGATTTTTTTTCTGCGCCTCGATCCACTGATCAACGGCTTCTCTGTTGTATATGCATTCGCTCGAAGGCTTCGGATTTCCGTCTGGTGAAATGTGCAGGTACTCGCGGCCCAGCATCCAGGATTCTTTTCTGGCGCGGGTAATGGTTCCGGGCTTAAGCCCGGTAACCGCAATCAGAACTTTTTCGCTAACCCACTTGTTTGGCGTCAGTTGGATAATGTTGCTCATCGTTTTCTCCAGTGGCCCCGCAGCGGGCCATCGCTAATATTCAGTTTGCCTGTGCTGGCAGATTTCTAA
>NZ_JBGDTY010000027.1:0-37078 GCF_046552515.1 Salmonella sp. SAL00653 | reverse complement strand
AATACAAAACGCCCGATGATGTTCATCAGGCGTTTTACAGACAAAAAACTGTCAACCTATATCAGGACTAGTCACTGTATCACACGTCGCTAGGGTGCAGATGGTTATATTCATGCTAGTTTAGACATCCAGACGGTTAAAATCAGGAAACGCAACATGACGGATAAACAGTTGAATACCAAACTGGTAAACGCAGGACGCAGCAGAAAATACACGCTTGGCTCAGTGAATAGTGTGATTCAACGCGCTTCTTCACTGGTGTTTGACACCGTCGAGGCCAAAAAACACGCTACCCGCAATCGCGCCAACGGCGAATTATTTTACGGGCGCCGGGGAACGCTGACCCACTTTTCGCTCCAGGAAGCCATGTGTGAACTGGAAGGCGGCGCCGGATGCGCGCTCTTCCCGTGCGGCGCGGCGGCGGTCGCCAACACCATTCTGGCATTCGTTGAGCAGGGCGACCACATCCTGATGACCAACACAGCCTATGAACCCAGCCAGGATTTCTGCAGCAAAATTCTCGGCAAACTGGGCGTGACGACAAGCTGGTTCGACCCGCTCATCGGCGCTGATATCACGCAACATATTCAACCGAACACGAAAGTCGTATTTCTGGAATCCCCCGGTTCTATTACCATGGAAGTACATGATATTCCGAGCATTGTTAGTGCGGTCAGACGCGTCGCGCCAGAAGCCGTCATCATGATTGATAATACCTGGGCGGCTGGCGTTCTGTTCAAAGCTCTGGAATTCGATATTGATATCTCTATCCAGGCGGGCACTAAGTATCTGATTGGTCATTCTGATGCGATGGTCGGTACTGCCGTTGCAAATGCGCGCTGCTGGGAACAATTGCGGGAAAACGCCTATCTGATGGGGCAAATGCTCGACGCCGACACAGCTTATATGACCAGCCGCGGTCTGCGCACACTCGGCGTGCGACTGCGCCAGCATCAAGAAAGCAGCCTCAAAATCGCCGCATGGCTGGCGAACCATCCTCAGGTCGCGCGCGTTAATCATCCGGCCCTGCCGGGTAGCAAAGGTCATGCGTTCTGGAAACGAGACTTTACAGGCAGCAGCGGCCTGTTCTCCTTTGTGCTCAATAAAAAGCTGACCGAGGCAGAATTATCAGCCTATCTGGATAACTTTTCGCTGTTCAGTATGGCCTACTCCTGGGGAGGCTACGAATCGCTGATTATTGCTAATCAGCCGGAACAGATCGCCGCAATTCGTCCCGCAGGCGGCGTAGATTTTACCGGTACGCTGGTCCGGGTGCATATTGGTTTAGAGAGTGTTGATGATTTGATCGCTGATTTAGCCGCCGGCTTCGCCAGAATTGTGTAAAGTTGCCGGGGATGGACATATATGCAGACAATTTCCGTGGAAAAGTCTGCGTTTGTTGCGTCCGGGATCAAGGCATCCCGGACGATTCAGGAGTACAATAGGCGAATAAAAGCATAAATGCTGTTCCACAGGAAAGTTCATGGCTGTCATTCAAGATATTATCGCTGCGCTCTGGCAACATGATTTTGCCGCGCTGGCGAATCCACACGTTGTTAGCGTCGTCTACTTTGTCATGTTCGCCACGCTATTTTTAGAAAACGGTCTGCTGCCAGCGTCATTCTTACCTGGCGATAGTCTGCTGCTGCTGGCAGGCGCGTTGATCGCCCAGGATGTGATGCATTTTTTGCCGACGATTGGCATTCTCACCACCGCGGCCAGTCTCGGCTGCTGGCTAAGTTATATCCAGGGACGCTGGCTCGGTAATACGCGTACCGTCAAAGGCTGGCTGGCGCAGCTTCCGGCAAAATATCATCAGCGCGCCACCTGCATGTTTGACCGTCACGGTTTGTTAGCGTTACTTGCCGGGCGCTTTCTGGCGTTTGTCCGCACTCTGCTGCCAACAATGGCGGGTATTTCCGGCCTGTCCAACCGCCGGTTTCAGTTTTTTAACTGGTTAAGCGGCCTGCTGTGGGTGACTGTCGTGACCAGCTTCGGCTACGCGCTCAGTATGATCCCGTTTGTTAAGCGCCATGAAGACCAGGTAATGACATTTTTAATGATCCTTCCCGTCGCGCTACTGGTCGCCGGGCTGTTAGGTACGCTGGTCGTGGTGATTAAAAAGAAATACTGTAACGCCTGACGTATCCATAATCGGCCAGGATGGCCCGGTTACGCTTCGTTGACCCGTGGCGGGATGCCCCACTTAGCTCCCTTGCATTGTCCGCATTCTTGCCGCATCTTCGCCCGGCGTAACGCCAAAATAACGTTTAAACTCCCGGCTAAACTGCGATGCGCTCTCATAGCCGACCCGCATCGCCGCGGCGCTGGCCTTCATACCGTCGTGAATCATCATCATCCGCGCTTTATGCAGTCGGTAGCTTTTTAAATACTGCAACGGCGAGGTGCTGGTGACCGCCTTAAAATTATGGTGAAACGCCGATACGCTCATGTTCGCTTCTGCCGCCAGTTGCTCAACATTCAGGTTCTCGGTGTATTTCATTTCGATCTGTTTAAGTACGCGACTGATCAGGCTAAAGTGCGTCTGGCGACTAACCAGCGCAAGCAGCGCCCCGCCGCGCGGCCCCATCAGCACATGATAAAGAATTTCGCGAATAATCTGTTTTCCCAGAATCCGCTCATCCAGCGGGCGCTCCATCACATCCAGCAATCTTTCCACCGCACATAAAATCTCGTCCGACAGCGTGGCGGAGTTAATCCCACTGGCCGCCATCGGCAACTGGAAACGCTCATCTTCGCCAATGTCCATGAGCAACTCTTGCAGTTGCAGCACATCAATATCGAGCCGAATACCGGCCAGCGGTACCTCCGGCGTCGCCCAGGTCTCGCATTCAAAAGGGAGCGGCACGGTCAGTAAGAGATATTCATTAGCGTCATAACGAAACTTGCGCTTGTTAATATAGCCAATTTTATGGCCGGAAAAGAGAAATATGATGCCAGGCTGATACATGACCGGCGTGCACGGCCCCGGTTCAACACCATACAACAGACGAATGCCCGCCAGCCGCTCGCTGATTATTTTATCATTATTTTTTAAATGATTAATTTTATCCGCCAACTGTAAGCAAATTGCTTCACGATTCATAACGCGCCATTTTTTCATCAAATCCACTCCGCTGGATTGTGCGCATTTTTAGCGATTTTCTCCAGCATTCTGGAGAAATAGGCAAAACATTGGCAGAAATGTGCATTGAGAGACATCCCTCACAAGACCACAATGATGACCATCAGGCAGACAGCCGCCTGCCCTCTTTTTACCCACATAAGGGAATGAGCAATGAACAATTTCAAATTACATACCCCTACCCGCATTCTGTTTGGTAAAGGCGCTATCGTCGATCTTCGCGATCAAATCCCGCAGGACGCCCGCGTGCTGATTACCTATGGCGGCGGTAGCGTGAAAAAGACCGGCGTACTGGCGCAAGTTCAGGAAGCGTTAAAAGGACTGGATGTTCGGGAGTTTGGCGGTATTGAACCGAACCCGTCCTATGAAACGCTGATGAAGGCCGTGCAGCTTGTGCGCGACGAAAATATTACCTTCCTGCTGGCCGTTGGCGGCGGTTCCGTACTGGACGGCACCAAATTTATCGCCGCAGCGGCGCAGTATACGGACGGCGTCGATCCGTGGCACATTCTGGAAACCGGCGGTACTGAGATTCGTAGCGCAATCCCGATGGGGTCTGTGCTGACCCTACCGGCAACCGGCTCAGAATCGAACGCCGGCGCAGTCATTTCCCGTAAAACCACTGGCGACAAACAGGCCTTCCACTCCTCGTTCGTGCAACCGGTGTTTGCCGTACTGGACCCGGTCTACACCTATACATTGCCGCCGCGCCAGGTTGCGAACGGCGTCGTGGATGCTTTCGTCCATACCGTTGAGCAGTACGTCACTTACCCGGTTAACGGCAAAATTCAGGATCGTTTCGCCGAAGGCATTTTACTCACACTGATCGAAGAAGGTCCCAAAGCGCTGCAAGAGCCTGAAAACTATGACGTCCGCGCTAACGTGATGTGGGCCGCTACTCAGGCGTTAAATGGCCTGATTGGCGCTGGGGTTCCGCAGGACTGGGCGACGCATATGCTGGGCCACGAGCTTACCGCGATGCACGGTCTCGATCATGCCCAGACGCTGGCTATCGTTCTGCCTGCGCTATGGAACGAAAAACGAGACGTTAAACGTGCAAAACTCCTGCAATACGCTGAACGTGTATGGAATATCACCGACGGTTCCGACGACGAGCGTATTGATGCCGCCATTGCCGCCACCCGCCGTTTCTTCGAACAGATGGGCATGCCTACCCGTCTGTCCGATTACGGTCTGGATGGCAGCACTATTCCGGCGCTACTGGCTAAACTTGAGGCGCATGGATGCACAAATTTAGGTGAAAATCAGGATATTACGCTGGATGTCAGCCGTCGGATTTATGAAGCGGCGCGCTAAGGTTTTTTCGCCTCTGACTTTCGTTTTTGGCCATTTCGTCCAGACTTAAGTCACTTAGTCTCGCCGGACCCGACTCCGGCGAGCCAATTAAAAGAGGAACACATCATGGCTAATCCAACCATTATCAGGCTACAGGATGGCAACGTAATGCCACAACTTGGGCTGGGAGTCTGGAAAGCAAGCAATGAAGAGGTGATCGCGGCGATTCATAAAGCGCTGGAGGTGGGCTATCGATCGATTGATACCGCCACAGCATATCAGAATGAAGAAGGCGTCGGCAAAGCGCTAAAAGCAGCGAGCGTGGCGCGGGAAGAGCTGTTTATCACTACCAAGTTGTGGAATGACGATCAAAAACGTCCCCGCGAAGCCCTGCAGGAGAGTCTGAAAAAACTGCAGCTTGATTATCTCGATCTCTATCTGATGCACTGGCCCGTACCGGCTATCGATCACTATGTCGACGCCTGGAAAGGCATGATCGCGCTGCAAAAAGAGGGGCTGGTAAAGAGTATCGGGGTCTGTAACTTTCAGATCCATCACCTCCAGCGTCTGATCGATGAAACCGGCGTTACCCCTGTGATCAACCAGATCGAGCTTCACCCCTTGATGCAACAGCGCCAGCTACATGCGTGGAATGCGACGCATAAAATCCAGACCGAGTCCTGGAGCCCGCTGGCGCAGGGCGGTGAAGGCGTATTCGATCAGAAAGTGATTCGCGAACTGGCGGATAAATACGGCAAAACGCCCGCCCAGATTGTTATTCGCTGGCATCTGGACTGCGGGCTGGTCGTCATTCCGAAATCCGTCACCCCTTCCCGTATCGCGGAAAACTTTGCTGTCTGGGATTTCCGTCTCGATAAAGATGAATTAGGCGAGATTGCAAAACTGGATCAAGGAAAACGCCTCGGCCCCGATCCGGATCAGTTCGGCGGTTAAGCCGGATTTATCGCACGCCATGCCCGACGATGTCGTCGGGCTTTTTTTCATTTCGAAATATTAAGAAACAATTACGCGCATTTAACAGTATATTTCCCCCACACACAAGCGCAGAATTATTCTTATTTTGTGAATATTTATTCATGATTATTATCAATTTACTTAATGTATATAAAATATTTATGGATGTGTGATTGTGGCGGAAAAAAAATCTCAGGGCGTTAAATGGCTCCCATTTATTCTTATTCTGGTTATCGCCGCCGGACTGTGGCAGCTAACGCCCCCTTCCGGGTTAAGCGCGCCGGCCTGGCATTCCGCGATTATTTTTGTCGCGACGATCGCCTCTATCGTGGCGAAAGTGCTGCCTATTGGCGCGGTCGGTATTATTGGTATCACCGTCTTTGCGCTCGCCTATGCTGCCGGCGACAAAACGGCCAGCGGCGCGATTACCACGGCGTTGAGCGAGCTGAACAGTTCGCTGATCTGGCTTATCGTCGTCGCCTTTATGATTGCCCATGGGTTTATCAAAACCGGGCTGGGTCGGCGTATCGCCCTACAAATGATCCGTCTGTTAGGTAAACGAACGCTGGGTCTGGCTTATGGTCTGGCGTTTGCCGATCTGATCCTCTCCCCCGCGATGCCCAGTAACACCGCGCGCTGCGGCGGCGTGATTTACCCGATCGCCGACTCGCTGGCGCGCAGCTTTGATTCACATCCGGAAGATGAGTCTCGCAGCAAAATCGGCACCTTTCTGATCACCTGTATTGGCAATGTTAACGACGTCACCGCCGCACTGTTTATGACCGGTTATACGGGTAACCTGCTGGCGGTAAAACTGGCGGCGAACGCCGGCGTTACGTTGAGCTGGGGAAGCTGGTTTATCGCCGCGCTCCTGCCTTGCCTGGTCTCTTTTCTTATCGTCCCGCTGCTGGTCTACTGGCTGACGCGTCCGGAAATTAAACATACGCCGGATGCGCCGGATTTGGCGCGCAAAGAGCTGGCGTAAATGGGCAGTATGACGCGCGGCGAGTGGCTGATGCTGGCGACCGTCGGCGTGTTGCTGGTGCTATGGATTTTTGGCAGCTCGCTCGGCGTGGATGCCACGACGGCCTCTTTTGTCGGTCTCTCGATTTTATTACTGAGCGGCGTGCTCACCTGGGAAGATGTTAAAAGCGAAAAAGGCGCCTGGGATACGTTGATTTGGTTTGCCGCGCTGCTGATGATGGCTAACCAGTTGAAGAAACTAGGATTCACCAGCTGGTTTGGCAACCTGATTGGCGACAGCATCGGCAGTACGATGCATGGAACCAGTTGGATAATCATCCTGCTGCTGCTTAACGCAGCCTATTTTTATACCCACTATTTTTTCGCCAGCGGCAACGCGCAAATCGCCGCGCTGTATGCGGTGTTTCTGGGTGTCGGTCTGCATCTGAATATACCGGCAGCGCCGATGGCGCTTATGCTGGCGTTTACCAGCAGCCTGTACTGCTCTCTTACACAGTATACCCACGCACGCGGCCCCATTCTTTTTGGCGCCGGCTATGTACCGACGGGCGTCTGGTGGCGAACGGGATTTATTATCAGTCTCTTTAATCAGGCGGTCTTTTTGACAGTCGGCCTCGCATGGTGGAAAGTGTTAGGGTTGTATTAAACGCTTAACGCATCGATAAGCCCCTCGGTTAACGGAGAAATGGAATGACCTGCATTTTCTGTCAAATAGTTGAAGGTAAAGCACCTTGTCATAAAGTTTGGGAAGATGAGCATCACCTGGCTTTTTTGTCGATTTTTCCGAATACCGATGGGTTTACCGTAGTGATCCCGAAAAAACATTACCCCAGCTACGCGTTCGATCTACCGCCGCAGGCGTTAGCGGACCTGATGCTGGCGACCCAAAAAGTGGCGAAGAAACTGGATAAGGCTTTCCCGGATGTCAGTCGTACGGGAATGTTCTTCGAAGGTTTCGGCGTAGACCATGTGCACAGTAAATTAAGCCCCATGCACGGTACTGGCGATTTAACCCACTGGAAACCGATTGAATCGCGGCAGAATAAATTTTTCGAACAGTATGAAGGATATCTGTCGTCACACGATCATGAACGGGCTGATGATGAAAAACTAGCCGCGCTGGCGGCCAGAATTCGTGAGGCATAAATACGGAGCACTTCTGCCGGATGGCGGTGTAAGCACCTTATCCAGCCTACAAAACTGTGCTATTCATAGACCTGATAAGCGCAGCGCCGTCAGGCATTATACCTTAGATTATATACTTCTTATCTATTTTAATATATCAACCCTGGTAGGTTAAATATTACGGCGCGTGGCTAAATATTTCGTACAAAAACCATCCAGGAATAGCGGCAATAACACCCATTAAAATTATCCCTGCAAGAGTCATTTGCCTGTCTTCACGTTTTTCCATATTACATGCTTTAATAGCCATTATGAATATAACAACAGCTATTATAGCAATTACGATAAAACAGGGAATAATAATCATACCCATGATATCCCCTCCTCTGGGGCTGTATACAAGCATCATGCCTTAATCATTAAGGTAATATATAATTAATTTATACAATCAATAATATTTAAATAAAATATAAAGCTCCCCGTAATTTAGCAATTACTAAAGATCGACACAATATATTTAGATGTCTGTTACTTCCAGAAACATTAGCTTCCAGAAGCAACAGATTCAAAGGTAATTAACGCCCTGCGCCTTTCCCGCGCTTCTTATTCGCAGCAAGCCCCTGCCGCTGATGTTCCACCGGCGTATGCTTGGTCAACGCCGGGCGCGTGTTGCGGTTCTGGCGACGCGCTTCGCGCATCTCTTCAATGGTCGGCGCAGGCACCAGACACTCACGGCGACCGCCAATCAAATGCTTTTTCCCCATCGCTTCCAGCGCCTGGCGAATCAGCGGCCAGTTCGCCGGATCGTGATAACGCAGCAGCGCCTTATGCAGGCGACGTTGCCTGTCTCCCTTCGGCACCACCACATCTTCACTCTTATAACCAATTTTACCCAGCGGGTTTTTGCCGGTGTAATACATAGTGGTCGAATTCGCCAACGGCGACGGGTAGAAGTTCTGCACCTGATCCAGACGGAAGCGGTGGCGCTTGAGCCACAGCGCCAGATTCACCATATCCTCGTCCCGCGTGCCCGGATGCGCGGAGATAAAATACGGGATCAGATACTGCTCTTTTCCGGCCTGTTTAGAGTAAAGGTCAAATAACTCTTTAAAGCGATCGTAGCTGCCCATACCCGGCTTCATCATTTTCGACAGCGGACCTTCTTCAGTATGCTCCGGCGCAATCTTCAGATAGCCGCCCACATGATGGCTTGCCAGCTCTTTAATGTAGCGAGGATCTTCTACAGCGATGTCGTAGCGCACGCCGGAGGCAATTAAGATTTTCTTAATGCCTTTCAGCTCACGGGCGCGGCGATAAAGATTGATCGTCGGCGTATGGTCAGTATCCATATGCGGACAGATATCCGGATAGACGCATGACAGGCGACGACAGGTCTGCTCCGCACGCGGCGACTTACAGCGCAGCATATACATGTTCGCGGTAGGACCGCCCAGATCGGAGATCACGCCGGTAAACCCCGGCACCGTGTCGCGAATCGCTTCGATCTCGTTGATGATAGAGTCTTCTGAACGGCTCTGAATGATGCGCCCTTCATGTTCAGTGATCGAGCAGAAAGAGCAGCCGCCAAAGCAGCCACGCATGATATTGATCGAAAAGCGGATCATCTCATAGGCCGGAATACGGGCATTGCCGTAAGCCGGGTGCGGCACACGCTGATACGGCAGCGCAAACACGCTATCCATCTCTTCAGTGGAGAGCGGTATGGCGGGCGGGTTGATCCAGACATAGCGGTCGCCGTGTTTTTGCATCAGCGCCCGCGCGCAGCCAGGGTTAGTTTCGTGATGCAGAATACGCGACGCATGGGCGTACAGCACCTTGTCGCCTTTCACCTTTTCAAAGAATGGCAGCAGGATATAGGTTTTTTCCCACGGCTTCGGACGCGGCGGCTGCACGGTAATCGCCTTAGCTTCTTGCTTTTTCGGCGCGACCGGCTTGTTATCCGCGCACGGCAGATCCTCGCCATAGGGATGGGGAATTGGATCGATTTTACCCGGCGTGTCCAGACGAGTGGAGTCGACGCCGCTCCAGCCTGGCAGCGCTTCTTTAACCATAATCGCAGTGTTACGCACATCACGAATCTGATCGATGGTTTCGCCCATTGCCAGACGGTGCGCCACTTCCACCAGCGGACGCTCGCCGTTGCCAAACATCAGCATGTCGGCTTTGGAATCGACTAACACTGAACGACGCACAGTATCAGACCAGTAGTCGTAATGCGCGGTACGGCGCAGACTGGCCTCAATGCCGCCGAGGATCACCGGGACATCTTTCCACGCTTCTTTGCAACGCTGGGTATAGACCAGCGTGGCGCGGTCCGGGCGTTTGCCCGCGACGTTATCTGGGGTGTAGGCGTCATCGTGGCGCAGCTTACGGTCAGCGGTGTAACGGTTGATCATCGAGTCCATGTTGCCGGCGGTGACGCCGAAGAACAGGTTCGGTTTTCCCAGACGCATAAAGTCGTCTTTGCTGTTCCAGTCCGGCTGGGCGATGATCCCCACGCGGAAGCCCTGCGCTTCCAGCATACGACCGCAAATCGCCATGCCGAAGCTCGGATGGTCGACGTAGGCGTCGCCGGTTACCAGAATAATGTCGCAGCTATCCCAGCCAAGTTGATCCATCTCGTCACGTGACATCGGCAAAAACGGCGCCGGCCCAAAGCAGGCGGCCCAGTACTGCGGCCAGGAGAAAAGGTCGCGATCCGGTTGGATCAGGGAGATAGCGCTCATATTGCTTCCAAAACGATTGGCAAAAAAATAATCAAAGGTCGGGGATTATAAGCCGTATCTATAGCGAAAATGAAGGAGATTATCGCCTTATATGCAGGGCTGGCGCGAAATAGAAACAACTTTCAACGGCCTGGCCTGAGGTGTTTGAAATTGGTCTTATGAATGTCTCAAAATTGGTATGCAATTAATTATACCCACGTCTAAAACCGCAGTATCGCCATAACAACAAAAAGTAAAAAAATATCACATTATCAGCAATATATAAAAAACTTCGCTGAATTTCTCACGACACTGTTTTTACCATGACTTTCTTCTGTGAACCAGATCTCTTTCTTTGGTCTATTGATTAAATTAAATTGGCTGACAGAATTCAGGGGATAAAGAACACCATCACCACGCCTTTCCCCAACGCAACACCTTACGTATCAGCAGGTTATTAATTAATCAACGATAACCACAGGAATCCCAACCTATAAGGAAGCAGATATGAAAAACACACGTTCATTCACAACATCAGCGGTATTACTGGCCGGCTGTTTGCTACTGGCATTTCCAGCGCTCGCCAAAACCACGCTGAAACTGAGCCACAATCAGGATAAAAGCCACGCCGTTCACAAAGCGATGAGCTATCTGGCCGATAAAGCGAAAGCCTATTCGGACGGCGAATTAAATATTCGTATTTACCCCAACGCCACGCTGGGCAACGAACGTGAATCGCTGGAATTGATGAACTCCGGCGCTCTGCAAATGGTGAAAGTCAATGCGGCATCGCTGGAGTCTTTTGCGCCGGAATATAGCGTGTTTAGCCTGCCGTTTTTATTCCGCGACCGCGATCACTACTACAACGTACTGAAAAGCGACTTAGGGAAACGCATTCTCGCGTCCTCCGAAAGCAAAGGCTTCGTCGGCTTAACCTGGTACGACGGCGGTGCCCGCAGTTTTTACGCCAGTAAGCCCATCACTCAACCCGACGATTTAGCCGGTATGAAAATCAGAGTGCAGCAAAGCCCCAGCGCTATCGCGATGGTGAAAGCGCTCGGCGGCGTGCCGACGCCGATGGCGCAAGGCGAACTCTATACCGCGCTCCAGCAAGGCGTGGTCGATGGCGGCGAAAACAACCCCGTGGTTTATGCCGATATGCGTCATGCGGAGGTGGCGAAATTCTATTCCCGCGACGAGCACACGATGGTGCCGGATGTCCTGGTCATCAGTACCAAAGTACTTAACAAATTGAGCGATAAAGAGCGGAAAGCGTTATATAAAGCCGCAGATGAATCCATGCAGCAAATGAAAGACGTCATCTGGCCCGCCGCGGAAAAAGAGGCTTATGAGAGCATGAAGGCCATGAATGCGACCGTTGTTGATATTGATAAATCCGCGTTCAAACAGCGTGTTAAGCCCTTGTTTGATGAGTTCCGCGCGAAAGATGCTCAGTCAGCGAAGGATCTGGAATACATCGAGAATATGTAAATCTGCCGGGCAGGGTTCTCCTGCCCTTTACAGGATGTAATATGCGAATACTCACCAATGCACTGAACAAAATACTGGCCGGGTGCTGCTGTATTATTCTGGCGATCATGGTTGCCTGCGTATCCTGGCAGGTGGCGGCGCGCTTTATATTCAACGCGCCAAGCAGCACGCTCGACGAATTCACCCAGATTCTTTTTATGTGGATGATTCTGTTAGGCGGCGTCTATACCGCCGGATTAAAAAAACATTTAGCTATCGATTTGTTAGCGCAAAAACTCTCCCGAACGCCCGCCCTCGTGCTCGACAGTATCATTCAGGTGATTATTACCGTGTTCGCGCTGATTTTTATGGTGTACGGCGGTGATATTATTGTTGAAAAAGCGGCGCACGTCAGCCAAATGTCCCCGGTATTAAAATGGCCTATGGATAAAGTCTATTGGGTCATGCCGATTAGCGGCGTCATCCTGGTGTACTACACCATTGTGAACGTTATTGATAATTATCATCAGCGCCATCTTCGCTAACGAGGGATATATGGACTTTGAATATATTTACCCAATAATTGTTTTATTTGGCAGCTTTGCCATTATGCTGGCGGTCGGCGTTCCTATTACATTCGCTATCGGGCTGTCGTCCTTATTCTCAATCCTGATAGCCCTTCCCCCGGATGCGGCAATCTCGGTTATTTCGCAAAAAATGACCGTCGGTCTCGATGGCTTTACGCTGCTGGCGATCCCCTTTTTTGTGTTAGCCGGCAATATCATGAATACCGGGGGAATCGCCCGGCGCCTGGTGAATCTGGCTCAGGCGTTAGTTGGCCGCCTTCCCGGTTCGCTGGCGCACTGCAATATTCTGGCGAACACCCTGTTTGGCGCGATATCCGGCTCGGCTGTCGCTTCTGCGGCCGCGGTGGGCGGCATCATGTCGCCATTACAGGAAAAAGAGGGCTACTCTCCGGCGTTCTCTACGGCGATCAACGTCGCTTCGGCGCCGATTGGCCTGATGATCCCGCCCAGCAACGTGCTAATTGTCTATTCGCTGGCTAGCGGCGGCACCTCTGTCGCCGCCCTGTTTTTGGCGGGCTACCTGCCCGGCATCTTAACCGCGCTGGCTTTAATGACGGTAGCGGCGCTGTATGCCCATCGCCACCATTACCCGGTTGCCGAACGCATCAACCTGCGGCAGTTTCTGTCGGTATTCCGCGATTCATTGCCCAGCCTGTTGCTGATATTTATTATTATCGGCGGCATTATCGGCGGCGTATTTACGCCAACAGAGGCCTCTGCGATCGCGGTAATCTATAGCCTGGCGCTGGCGGCCATTTATCGAGAAATTAATGTGAGTAAGTTGCGCGATATTCTGCTGGATTCGGTAGTAACCAGCTCTATTGTTCTCTTACTGGTCGGCTGCTCAATGGGAATGTCATGGGCGATGACCAATGCTGATGTTCCTGAACTGATTAATGAAATGATTACCAGCGTGTCCGAAAATAAATGGGTCATCTTGCTGATTATCAATCTCATTTTGTTACTCGTCGGGACGTTTATGGATATTACCCCGGCTATTCTGATCTTTACGCCTATTTTCCTTCCCATTGCTCAACATCTGGGAATCGACCCTGTCCATTTTGGCATTATTATGGTTTTCAATTTAACCATCGGACTGTGTACGCCCCCGGTAGGCACTATTTTGTTCGTCGGTTGCAGTATCGGCAAAATCAGTATTGATAAAGTCGTCAAACCGCTATTACCGATGTTTCTGGCACTCTTTATGGTCATGGCGATGATTTGCTACTTCCCGCAGTTGAGTCTGCTGCTTCCCACGCTGTTTGCTCCTTCCTGAAAACCCTGACGGGTCTGCGCTATTCAGACCCGTACTCGGACGCTTTACGACGCTGGATTCACCAGCATTTGCCCAATCGAGCCGCGGTCAGCCATTTCCAGCGTCTGGCTGTTGAAATAGAACGGGAAGTGCGGCCAGGACGGCTGACTGTAATAGACCAGCAGTTCGACTTGCCCATCCACCCAGACGGTATCTTTCCAGCCTCTATCTTCCGGGAACGGCATAGCGCCGTTGACGTTACGAATCAGGAAAGAGACGCCCTCAATATGGAACGACTGCGGCATATCGGCGCGTACCGTCCAGCGCTCCCAGGTGCCTTGTTGGGCGGTAATATCAATGCGATTCACATCCCACAGTTGGCCGTTAATCCCCGGATCGTCGCCAAGACTGATGTCCCGACTGCGGACAGGCGCGCCGCTCATGATCTCCGTCGGCAACAGACGCATCGGCAGATTATCGGTCACCAGCGGCAGCAATCCGGTTGGCCGTAACGTCAGCACCAGGGTCGAAACCAGAATACTGGAAGGCTCAAAGAAACCGCGAATCCGATCGACTATGCTGGCCGCTTCCCCGCAGGTGATCGAGACTTCGTCGCCGTTGGTCATATCAACCAGGATTTCACGTCGCTCGCCGGGCGCCAGTGACAACTGTTTGACGGAAACCGGCGCAGGTAAAAAGCCCTGATCGCCTGAAATCACATGCAGCGCCCGGCCATCGCTCATCTGAAGCTGATAGCGCCGCGAGTTCGAGGCGTTCAACAACCGTAACCGTACCCAGCCGCGGGACACTTCGACATAGGGGCTTTGCGCGCCGTTCACCAGCAGCGTATCGCCGACAAAACCACCGCTTCCCGGTTCGCTGTACTCCGGCGTCCCAAAGTTATCCAGCCGTTTATCCTGGATAATGACGGGAAAATCATCCACGCCGTAATGGTTCGGAATGGGCAGCGTTTTACTGATGTCGTCTTCGACCAGCCACATTCCGGCCAGGCCGTTATACACCTGCTGCGCAGTACGGTTAGGCGTGTTAGCGTGATACCACAGCGTCGCGGCGCTCTGACGAATCGGCAACACTGGCGCCCAGTCCGCGTTCGGCGACATCATACGCGCCGGGCCACCCATCAGCGGCCCCGGCACCAGTAAACCAGCAACCGTCATGGAGACATTTTCCGCCAGGCGGTTGCTATAGATGAGTTTAACGTCATCGCCTTTCCAGACGCGGATTGTCGGCCCCAGATAACGACCGTTCACTCCCCAGACCGGTGCGCGCGTGCCTTGCGTAAAGGACCAGTGCGCTCGCTGTAGCGTCATAAACAACGGCTGCCCGCGACGGGACTCCAGCAACGGCGGAACAGGCAACGGCTGTTGCTGACCGGCAGCATTCGCCCTGAGGGGAATCGCGCCTGCACATAGTGCGATTCCCGATGCCTGAAGAAACTGACGCCGACTGAATGACATATAAGCTCCATGTAAAACAGGCTAAAGAGTTGTGCCTGAAAAAATGATTTCTACAATAACAGAGTAAGGCTGCTTAAACCTTACCGGTCGCTTCACGTTCCGCAACCTCTTTATCAAGTTCCGCGATTTTTTGCTCCATTAACGCACGGCAGTGGGCCGCCAGCTCGCGAACCTGATCTTTACCATATTCGCTGACGTCGACTGGCGGCAGCATTTCCACAATAACCAGTCCGTTGTTCAGGCGGTTTAGATTGACTTTGTTAGAGGTGTTGGAAACGCAGACAGGAATGATCGGCACACCAGCCGCGATAGCCGCATGAAACGCGCCGGTTTTAAACGGCAGCAGACCGCGTCCCCGGCTACGCGTACCTTCAGGGAACATCCAGATAGAAATACGGCGCTTTTTAAAATGGTTAACCACTGCCGCAATAGTGCTATGCGCTTTGGCGCGGTTATTACGGTCAATCAACAGATTACCAGTCAGCCAGTACAGTTGCCCAAAAAACGGGATCCAAAGCAGGCTTTTTTTCCCCACCGTCACCGTTGGCGGCTGCACAATATTCGCCGCCGTGACCATATCATAATTATTCTGGTGGTTAGCAATATAGATAGCATTGCCATAATTTTCCGCGTCGGCGGGTTTGCGGCACTCCACTTTCAGGCCAAACAGCGGGGCCAGACGGCCGAACATATGCCCAAACGTCGCCACGTGTTTTGGGTTACGTGGGCTGAAAAGGCAGTAAATAGAACCGAAAACACAGACCAGAATGGAGTAAATAACGGTAACAATAAGACGAAAAATATATAGCATAACAACCTCTGAAGGCCTAAGAGCCCGGCATTCTACATCACCTGAAATTCAGGTTAGGATTTTGGTAAGTGTGGCTCTCTGGAAAAACGTATTGTTAATCGCAATGCACGAATAAACAACGGTTTTACGGGAAATTTTAATGTTAATCCGATCTGAAACCGTAGGCCGGATAAGACGCTACTGCGTCGTCATCCGGCAACGGCAGAGCGCCGGATGGCGGCTTAGATGCCTTGTCCGGCCTACGGGCGCCCCTCTCTTACTCTTCGCTGTCGCCATGACTTACGCGATGCGGCGAATCAATCTCAATGCGATCGATACGCTGCAGGCCGCGCATTAATGTGCCACGGCGTCCGCGTTCGCCGACCACCTTTTGTAACTCTTCAGGGCGCAGTTTGATTTTGCGCTTCCCGACATGGATAGTCAGAGTGCTTTGTGGCGGCAGCACGTACAGGTGCGCCAGTCCATCATCGCCTTTCGCCGCTTCCGCAGAGGGGATATTAATAATCTTATTCCCTTTGCCTTTCGACAGCTGCGGCAGAGAGTCTACCGGGAACATCAACATCCGTCCGGCCTGGGTAATCGCCAGCAGCATATCGTGCTCGTCTTCAATCACCAGCGGCGGCATGACGTGCGCATTTTCCGGCAGTGTAATCAACGCTTTACCGGCACGGTTACGGGCAACCAGATCGTTAAACGTACAAACGAAGCCGTAGCCCGCATCCGACGCCATCAGCAGTTTCTGGTCATCGCCTTCCATCAGCATATGCTCTACGGTCGCCCCCGGCGGCAGCGTGAGTTTGCCGGTCAGCGGCTCGCCCTGCCCACGCGCCGACGGAAGCGTAATGGGATCAATAGCATAGCTGCGCCCGGTGGTATCAATAAACACCACCGGTTGATTGCTCTTACCTTTCACCGCGGCTTTAAAGCTGTCGCCCGCTTTATAGTTAAGCCCCGGCGCATCAATATCATGACCTTTAGCGCTGCGCACCCAGCCCATCTGCGACAGCACGATAGTCACCGGTTCAGACGGCAACATGTCGTGTTCGCTCATCGCTTTAGCTTCTTCGCGCTCACGCAGCGGAGAACGGCGATCGTCGCCATAGGCATCGGCGTCCGCCTGTAGTTCTTTTTTCAGCAAGGTATTCATTTTGCGTTCGGACGCGAGAATGCCCTGCAACTGGTCCCGCTCTTTTTCCAGCTCGTCCTGCTCGCCGCGAATTTTCATCTCTTCCAGTTTGGCGAGATGGCGCAGTTTCAGTTCGAGAATCGCTTCCGCCTGGGTTTCGCTGATGCCGAAACGCGACATCAGCGCGGGTTTCGGCTCATCCTCGTTACGGATAATCTCAATCACTTCGTCGATGTTGAGAAACGCCACTAGCAAACCTTCGAGGATATGCAGGCGCTTAAGCACTTTCTCCAGACGATAGTTCAGACGACGGCGTACCGTGTCGCGACGGAACGCCAACCACTCGGTGAGGATCTCCAGCAGGTTTTTCACCGCCGGACGACCATCCAGACCGATCATGTTCAGGTTAATACGGTAGCTTTTTTCCAGATCGGTGGTGGCGAACAGATGGTTCATCACCTGTTCCATATCCACACGGTTGGAGCGTGGCACAATCACTAAACGCGTCGGGTTTTCGTGATCCGATTCATCGCGCAGATCGTCCACCATCGGCAGTTTTTTATTACGCATCTGCGCAGCAATCTGTTCCAGCACTTTCGCGCCAGAGACCTGATGCGGCAGCGCGGAAATTACCACAGCGCCGTCTTCTTTGGTCCATACCGCGCGCATACGCACGGAGCCCCGCCCGTTTTCGTAAATTTTACGAATTTCCGCACGTGGGGTAATGATCTCCGCTTCGGTCGGGTAATCCGGCCCCTGAACGATATCCAGCAACTGATCCAGCGTCGTTTTCGGCTGCTCAATCAGCGTAATCGCCGCTTTCGCCACTTCGCGCAGGTTGTGCGGCGGGATATCTGTTGCCATGCCCACCGCTATACCGGTGGTGCCATTCAGCAGGATGTTCGGCAGACGCGCCGGTAACATTTTCGGTTCCTGCATCGTGCCGTCGAAGTTTGGCACCCAGTCCGCCGTCCCCTGACCGAGTTCGCTTAACAGCAGCTCGGCATATTTGGACAGGCGAGATTCGGTATAACGCATTGCCGCGAATGACTTCGGATCATCCGGCGCGCCCCAGTTTCCCTGGCCATCGACCAGCGGGTAACGGTAAGAGAACGGCTGCGCCATCAGCACCATGGCTTCATAGCAGGCGCTGTCGCCGTGCGGATGATACTTACCCAGTACGTCACCGACGGTACGGGCGGATTTTTTAAATTTAGCGCTGGCGTTCAGCCCCAGCTCTGACATCGCATAGACGATGCGGCGCTGTACCGGCTTCAGGCCGTCGCCAATAAACGGCAACGCACGATCCATGATCACGTACATGGAGTAGTTTAAGTAGGCGTTTTCCGTAAATTCATGTAGCGCAAGGCGCTCTGCCATATCGCTCATTAACAGGGGATCCTCAATCTGCATGCTGACCGTTCGGACGGCAATATTGCCGCAGATAATACCCTATCTCACGGTCGGAGTCACAAACCGTGAGCCAGGTGACGAGGAAGTTAACGAAGCGGCAGATAGATATCCGTCAGCAGCTCATGTTCCGCCACCTCATTGACGAAATTCAGGTACTGGAAGAAGACCGGAAAATCGCGCAGCGTCTCGCCGCTGGCCGGTAGCCATTCGCGGAATAAATACCACACGCTCTCCGGGAGGCTGTCGAGCGATCCCTGATGGCGTACCACCGCGCAGCGCCCGCCAGGAATCTCGCTATTCACCACGCCAACGTCATTTTCGGCTATCGGCTGGTGGACGCTGCCGCAGATATCAAAGCGGAATTGATCCGGCGGCGTCGTCTGCGGGTCGTGCCAGGCAATACCAAAAGTTTGACTGCTGGCAATCGGCGACTGCCCCGTTTCGCGCCGCCATGCAATAAATTTCGCCGCGCTGGCGTTGACCTTATCCGGATGCCCCAGATGCGTCAGCATCGCGACGCGGGTAGGTGGAAATTCAACGATTTTTACGTCCATGACATGCTGCTCCTGTAACGCAAGTTTAGGAACGCGTTGGTGCCAGGCCAGCCAGTCCGGCGATTGCCGAAACTGGCGCGGGCTTTGACCAAACGCGGTTTTGAAAGCACGTGTGAACGACTCCGGATTCTGAAACCCGGCATCCAGCGCGATATCGATAACTTTATCCTGCGGGTTAAACGCCAGCCGCCATGACGCGCGGCGCAAACGCAACCACTGGATATAGCGATAGAGCGGAAGCCCGCTCCAGGTGGTAAACTGCCGGTGAAAATGAAACGGCGAGCTGTGCGCCATCCGGCTTAACGCCTCAATCGACAGAGGCTCATCCAGATGACGCTCAATGTGGTCGCAAACGCGCCGCAGACGTTCGGAATAAGCCGCGCTGATCAGGTCATTCATCACTGCCTCCTTGTGGCCTATTCTGCCCACCGGGCGGCTGTGAATCCTGACCGATCTTGCGCAATGTGGGATTACGGATTCACTTTACGAATCTGTTTTACGTCGATTTCGACAGAGTTCCAGTCTTTATCCACTTCGCCCTGAATTTCAACGGTATCCTGCGGGGTTACGGTCAGGCCGTTCCAACGCTTGTGGTCAATATCCACATTGATAGTACCGGTCGCATCTTTAAACACATACAGGTCGTCGGAAATGCGCTCGACGATATTCCCGCGCAGCGTTACCCACGCATCGTCACGCAGCGATTTAGCGCTCTCTACCGTCGTGCTGCTGCCGTTCGGGCCGACAAATCCGCCGCCTTGCGTTTGCGTCGCCGACGGGCCGGAGAAACCGCCCTGCTGAGCCGCCAGAACCGGGGTAGAACACAGTGCCATAACGGCAACGATTGCAGCTAATTTTTTCATGATTACTTTTCCCTTTCATGTCGTTTCAGATCCATTTAATAAGGTAATCCTTAACAACTTCTTAAGGCAAAAAAAGAATCTTTTTTTCTGTACATCGCCTGCGGCGACAAGGTTAACTGACGGTAACGCGAGTTACCGCAAGGAAGAACAGATGCGAATTTTACTGGTAGAAGATGACACACTTATTGGCGATGGCATAAAAGCGGGCCTGAGTAAAATGGGTTTCAGCATCGACTGGTTTACCGAGGGACGCCCGGGCAAAGAGGCGCTTTACAGCGCGCCTTATGATGCGGTTATTTTAGATTTGACGCTGCCAGGCATGGACGGACGGGATATTTTGCGCGAATGGCGCGAAAAGGGTAAACAGGAACCGGTGCTGATCCTGACGGCGCGCGACGCGTTAGCAGAGCGTGTCGAGGGGCTACGTCTGGGCGCCGATGACTATTTATGTAAACCTTTCGCGCTCATTGAGGTCGCCGCCCGTCTGGAGGCGCTGGTACGCCGCGCCAGCGGTCAGGCCAGTAGCGAATTGCACCACGGCCAGGTGACGCTCAATCCAGGCAATCTCGTCGCGACGCTTGCCGGCGAACCACTGGCCCTAAAACCAAAAGAGTTCGCGTTGCTGGAACTCTTACTGCGCAACAAAGGTCGCGTGCTGCCGCGCAAGCTTATTGAAGAGAAGCTGTATAACTGGGATGACGACGTGTCCAGCAATGCAGTGGAAGTCCATGTTCATCATTTACGCCGCAAGCTCGGCAGCGAATTTATTCGCACCGTACACGGCATCGGCTACACCCTGGGTGACGCATGAAATTGACGCAACGTCTCAGCCTGCGCGTCAGGCTGACGCTTATTTTCCTGATTCTGGTCTCCATCACTTGGGCAATTTCCAGTTTTGTGGCCTGGAGAAAGACGACGGATAATGTCGACGAGCTGTTTGACACACAGTTGATGTTGTTCGCCAGACGGCTTAGCACCCTCGATCTTAACGAGATCAACGCCCCGCAGCGCATGGCGCATACGCCAAAGAAATTAAAACATGGGCATATCGATGACGATGCGCTGGCGTTCGCCATCTTTTCCGCTGATGGCAAAATGTTGCTGCATGATGGCGACAACGGCCAGGATATTCCGTATCGCTATCGCCGGGAAGGTTTCGACAATGGCTATCTGAAGGATGACAACGACCTCTGGCGTTTTTTGTGGTTGAACTCGGCGGACGGTAAGTATCGTATCGTCGTCGGTCAGGAGTGGGATTACCGCGAAGATATGGCGCTGGCGATCGTAGCGGCGCAATTAACGCCGTGGCTGATCGCCCTTCCCTTCATGCTGCTGATTTTATTGCTCCTGCTTCACCGCGAGCTCAGACCGTTGAAAAAACTGGCGCAGGCGCTACGCTTCCGGTCGCCGGAATCGGAAACGCCGCTCGACGCCAAAGGCGTACCGAGCGAGGTTCGCCCACTGGTCGAAGCGCTTAATCAGCTTTTTAGCCGCATCCACTCCATGATGGTGCGCGAACGGCGATTTACCTCCGACGCCGCCCATGAATTGCGCAGCCCGCTGGCCGCGCTGAAAGTACAAACCGAGGTGGCGCAGCTCTCGGGCGACGATCCGCTATCGCGTGATAAAGCGCTGACCCAGCTCCATGCGGGGATCGATCGCGCCACGCGGCTGGTCGATCAGCTACTGACGTTATCGCGTCTCGACTCGCTCAATAATTTGCAGGATGTAGCGGAGATTTCGCTGGAAGAGCTGCTGCAGTCCGCGGTAATGGATATTTATCATCCGGCGCAGCAGGCGAATATCGACGTGCGTTTACAGCTTAACGCCCATGACGTCATACGTACCGGCCAGCCGCTACTCTTAAGCCTGTTAGTGCGTAACCTGCTGGATAATGCGATTCGCTACAGTCCGCAGGGCAGCGTCGTCGATGTTACCTTACATGCCCGCAGCTTCACCGTCAGAGATAATGGCCCCGGCGTAGCGCCAGAGATTCTGACGCATATCGGCGAGCGTTTTTACCGCCCGCCAGGCCAAAGTGTGACCGGCAGCGGTCTGGGATTATCAATCGTCCGCCGCATCGCTACGCTGCACGGCATGACGGTGTCGTTTGGCAACGCCGCGGAAGGTGGATTTGAGGCCGTAGTACGCTGGTAGCAGAGACTTTTGCCAAAAACGCAAAAGACTTTGCACATTTTGCTAATTTCACCGCACCGCCCGTCAGCGTAGAATCAGCAGCAAACGCATTTCTTGAGGACACAAAATGAGTAACATCCTGATTATCAACGGGGCGAAAAAATTCGCGCACTCCAACGGCCAGTTGAATGACACCCTGACCGAAGTTGCCGATGGGCTGCTGCGCGATCTGGGTCATCAGGTTAAGATCGTCCGCGCCGACAGCGACTATGACATTAAAGAAGAGGTGCAGAATTTCGTCTGGGCTGACGTGGTGATTTGGCAGATGCCTGGCTGGTGGATGGGCGCGCCATGGACCGTAAAAAAATATATGGATGATGTCTTTACTGAAGGTCACGGCACGCTCTATGCCAGCGATGGCCGCACGCGTTCCGATGCCGCTAAAAAGTACGGTTCCGGCGGTCTGGCGCAGGGGAAAAAATATATGCTGTCACTGACGTGGAATGCGCCGATGGAAGCATTTACCGAAAAAGATCAGTTTTCCCACGGCGTAGGCGTAGATGGCGTCTATCTGCCATTCCATAAAGCCAACCAGTTCCTGGGCATGGACGCGCTGCCAACGTTTATTGCCAACGACGTGATTAAAATGCCGGATGTTCCGCGCTATACCGCAGAATATCGCAAGCATCTGAGCGAAATTTTTGCTTAACTGGTCATCCTGGAATTAGAAGGAGTTAACCATGCTTACCGTCATTGCCGAAATTCGCACGCGTCCGGGCCAACATCACCGTCAGGCCGTCCTCGATCAGTTTGCGAAAATTATTCCAACCGTTCTTAAAGAAGAGGGGTGCCACGGTTACGCGCCGATGGTGGATCATGCCGCGGGAGTGAGTTTTCAGACTCTGGCGCCTGACTCGATCGTGATGATTGAACAGTGGGAAAGCGTTGCGCACCTTGAAGCGCATCTGCAAACCCCGCATATGAAAGCCTACAGCGACGCGGTAAAAGACGATGTGCTGGAAATGAATATTCGTATTCTGGAATCCGGCGTTTAAGTTATTACCCTCGTCTGACGTCGCCCTGATGCGATGCGCAAGTGTCGCCATCAGGCTGCGGCGTCATGTCGGATTCGCTTATCCGGCCTGCGGCATGCAGACCGGATAAAGCGTGCAACAACCGTTACACGTCGAGATCCGCGAGATCGCCTTTTTCCTGTAGCCAGTTGCGTCGATCTTCAGAACGTTTCTTCGCCAGCAGCATATCCATCATCGCATTAGTACGCTGATCGTCTTCATCGCTAATGGTGAGCTGCACCAGGCGGCGAGTATTCGGATCAAGCGTGGTTTCGCGTAACTGCATCGGGTTCATTTCTCCCAGGCCTTTGAAACGCTGTACGTTCGGCTTGCCTTTCTTACGCTTCAGTTGTTCCAGTACGCCCGCCTTCTCTTCTTCCGTCAGCGCGTAATAGACCTCTTTACCCAAATCGATACGGTATAGCGGCGGCAGCGCGACGTAGACATGACCATTCTTCACCAGCGCGCGGAAATGTCTGACAAACAGCGCGCAAAGCAGAGTAGCGATATGCAAACCATCGGAGTCCGCATCCGCCAGGATACAGATCTTGCCGTAGCGCAGCTGACTCAGATCGTCGCTGTCCGGATCGATACCGATCGCCACGGAAATATCATGCACCTCTTGCGAGGCCAGCACTTCATCGGAAGAGACTTCCCAGGTGTTAAGGATCTTACCTTTGAGCGGCATGATCGCCTGATATTCGCGATCGCGCGCCTGCTTGGCGGAACCGCCCGCCGAATCCCCTTCCACAAGGAACAGCTCGGTCCGATTAAGATCCTGCGCGGTACAGTCCGCCAGTTTCCCCGGCAACGCCGGACCGCTGGTGAGCTTTTTGCGCACCACTTTTTTTGCGGCGCGCAGTCGCCGCTGCGCGCTGGCAATCGCCATCTCTGCCAGTTGTTCCGCCGCCTGCACGTTCTGGTTCAGCCACAGGCTGAAGGCATCTTTCACCACGCCGGAAACAAATGCCGCACATTGACGCGACGACAGACGCTCTTTGGTCTGCCCGGCAAATTGCGGGTCCTGCATTTTCACGGAAAGCACATAAGCGCAGCGATCCCAGATATCTTCCGCCGACAGTTTGACGCCGCGCGGCAGAATATTGCGGTATTCGCAAAATTCGCGCATCGCGTCGAGCAACCCTTGACGCAGGCCATTCACGTGAGTGCCGCCCTGCATGGTCGGGATCAGGTTGACGTAGCTTTCCGTCAGTAATTCGCCGCCTTCCGGCAGCCACAATAGCGCCCAGTCAACCGCTTCCGTTTCACCGTTAAAATTACCGATAAACGGCTTTTCCGGCAGCGTCGGCAGGCCATTTACCGCTTCGCCCAGATAGTCGTTCAGGCCATCCTGGTAGCACCAGCGCTGCTCGCTGTTATTCACTTCATCTTTAAAAGTGATTTCCACGCCGGGACACAGCACCGCTTTTGCTTTCAGAACGTGCATTAAGCGAGAGACAGAAAAACGCGGGCTGTCGAAGAAACTTTCGTCCGGCCAGAAATGGACGCTGGTGCCAGTATTACGTTTACCGCAGGTGCCGACAACCTGCAAATCCTGCACTTTTTCGCCGTTTTCAAACGCGATGTTATAGACCTGACCGTCGCGGCGCACGGTCACTTCCACGCGCTTTGACAGGGCATTTACTACCGAAATCCCCACCCCATGCAGACCACCAGAGAACTGATAGTTCTTATTGGAGAATTTACCGCCGGCATGAAGCCGACAGAGGATCAGTTCTACCGCCGGAACCCCCTCTTCCGGATGGATATCCACCGGCATCCCGCGTCCGTCGTCAATCACTTCCAGCGATTGATCGGCATGTAAAATGACATCCACGCGTTTGGCGTGACCTGCCAGTGCTTCATCCACACTATTATCAATCACTTCCTGACCCAAATGGTTGGGGCGGGTCGTATCGGTGTACATCCCCGGGCGGCGGCGTACCGGCTCAAGCCCAGTGAGTACCTCAATGGCATCAGCGTTATAAGTTTGCGTCATGGTTTAATTAGCAATTCGAATTGATTGTCAGCAACTGTGCAGTCCAAGAAAATCGACAATCTGGTTGAAATAATCTTCGAAGCCCGTGAATGCGTGATTACCACCCTCGGTCACTGTCTGACGGCAGGAGGCGTAATATGCCACCGCCTGGCGGTAATCCAGCACTTCATCGCCCGTCTGTTGCAGTAGCCAGATCAGGTCCGGCGCTTCCAGCGGGTCAATCTGCATGACTTTAAGATCATAAATATGGCGAGACTCTAGCACATATTGCTGCCCGGTGTAGGGGTTCTCGTTCTGACCGAGATAGTCGGTCAGTAATTCAAAGGGCCGCACGGCGGGATTCACCACCACAGCCGGCAGCATAAAACATTGCGACAGCCAGGTGGCGTAATAACCCCCCAGCGACGATCCTACCAGCCCTAATGGCGCACCGCCATGCTCAAGCACGAGAGATTCCAGCAACTCCGCCGCATCGGCAGGATACGGCGGTAGTTGAGGGACGATCATCTCAACATGCGGATGACGCTCCGCCAGCCAGTTTTTTAGCTGGCACGCTTTTGCCGAGCGAGGGGAACTGTTGAATCCGTGCAAATAGAGAAGCGTAGACATCAGTATCCTTCCGAAGCGGTATCGGGTCGGAACCGGGTATCCTGCAGGCGATGCACTTCCGTCTCCAGGACGCCGTTCGCCCGGAGCTCCAGCGTACGCCAGCCCGGCGCGATAGTATCCAGCGTAAAGTTCGCGCAGTGCGGTTTGAACTGTACGCAGGTTGACGGCGACGCCAGCAGACGGCGACCGTTCCAGTCAAGATCCAGCTCCTGGTGAATATGTCCGCATAACAGATATTTTACACGCGGGAAATTCGCCAGCACGCTATCCAGCTCACCGGCATTACGCAAGCTGTGCTGATCCAACCAACTGCACCCTGCCGGCAACGGATGGTGGTGCAAAAGGAGCAATGTCTGTCTCTCTGGCGCATCGGCGAGCTTACGCTCAAGCCATTCCAGTTGGAACTCGCTCAGTTCGCCATGCGGGACGCCAAACACCTGGCTATCCAGCAACAAAATCTGCCATTGTTCACCGATTAACACGCGCTTAGCCGGGGAAATCCCCGCCTCTTGCAGCGCGCTGTACATTGCCGGCTGAAAATCATGATTGCCCGGTAGCCAAACGCAAGGCGCGCGAAAGCTTGCGATACCCTCAGCAAAATGCTGATAAGCCGCAGCGGATTGATCCTGCGCCAGATCGCCGGTGGCCACGATCAGATCATATTCATACTGTTGCGCCCGAATAGCCTCCAGCACGGCCTGGTAACTTTCCCAGGTATTGACGCCTAACAGCGTTTCATGCTTTTCGGCAAACAGGTGAGTATCTGTAATTTGTAAAATCCTGACTCGGGCCTCACCAGCCAGAGGTAGGGTTAACAGGCTTTCCAAATGGTGTCCTTAGGTTTCACGACGCTAATAAACCGGAATCGCCATCGCTCCATGTGCTAAACAGAATCGTAGCCAGTCGGCCAGAAACTGATTAATTTGATGCTTTTCGTCGCGTTGATGCAACTTTTTATTTGGATAATCATACCGCGCTTTGAAGCGAAAGATCTGCTGGCTTGAACACACTTCAGCCACCATCGCATCATGGTAGAGGCGCACCGTCAGCGACGGCAGGCTCCAGTAGGTGATGGCTGGCGCCGTTTGCTCGATCGTTACAAGCGTAGTGTATCGGGTCGATTCCACAATCGTTAACCGATATTGTACGTTGCCCACCTGATAGCTCACCGTTTCACCGGGGGCGTCATTGCGCGGCAGCAGGCGGCGCAATTGCGAAAAATTGGTTTCGCACAAACGCATCATTTCTGGGAAGTCAGGTGTATAACGCTTCATTTTTTCCACTCGTTTTTTAACTCTTGATGATGCAACTGAAGCCATTGCAAAGCGATGACTGCGGCTGCGTTGTCGATTTTCCCCTCTTCTACCCACTGGTATGCCTGTTCCCGGCTTACCACATGAACCCGAATATCTTCGTTTTCATCCGCCAGACCATGAATACCTGCCGCGGTCGTGGCGTCCACTTCACCCACCAGAATAGATGAGCGCTCGCTGGTTCCTCCTGGGCTCGCCAGGTAACTGATGACCGGTCGGGTGCGGCCTACGGTCAGCCCCGCTTCTTCCATCGCCTCCCGCCGGGCGACCGCCTCAATGGTTTCGCCTTCTTCTATCATGCCGGCGACCATCTCCAGCAGCCACGGCGTAACGCTTGTGTCATACGCGGCAATACGAATCTGTTCGACCAGCACCACCTCGTCGCGTTCAGGGTCAAAGGGTAGCAAGACGGCGGCGTGCCCGCGCTCAAAAATTTCGCGCTTTACCTCGCCACTCATTTCTCCGTTGAATAAACGATGGCGGAATCGATACACATCCAATGAAAAAAAACCGCGATAGCGCGTTTCCCGTGCAATAATTTCTACATCGCTTTTGGTGAAAGTAACTGGCAAGTTGTCTGATTTACGCATTGTGCTGCCCTGCTAGCAATAATGATTAAATGATGAATTTCAAGGGTGGTCGACTGCTGTTTTATCACCCTTGTGGTAAATTGGTGCCAATTAAGGCTCGTATGGCACGTAACGCCAACTTTTTGCAGTGGCGGATTCTGCTAGAATCAGCAATTATTTTTACAAATTGATCAGCGCTAAATACTGCTTCACAACAAGGAATGCAAATGAAGAAATTGCTCCCCATCCTTATCGGCCTGAGCCTGTCGGGGTTCAGCACACTAAGCCAGGCAGAGAACCTGATGCAAGTTTATCAGCAAGCACGCCTGAGCAACCCGGAATTGCGTAAATCCGCTGCCGATCGCGATGCTGCATTCGAAAAAATTAACGAAGCGCGTAGTCCTTTACTGCCGCAACTGGGTTTAGGTGCCGACTACACCTACAGCAACGGTTATCGCGATGCGAACGGTATCAACTCCAATGAAACCAGCGCTTCTCTGCAATTAACGCAGACGCTATTTGATATGTCGAAATGGCGTGGGCTCACCCTGCAAGAAAAAGCAGCAGGCATTCAGGATGTCACCTATCAGACCGATCAGCAGACGCTGATCCTCAATACCGCGAACGCGTATTTTAAGGTATTGAACGCTATTGATGTGCTTTCCTATACCCAGGCGCAAAAAGAGGCTATCTACCGTCAGTTAGATCAAACGACGCAACGTTTTAACGTGGGTCTGGTCGCCATTACCGACGTGCAAAACGCCCGTGCGCAATATGATACCGTACTGGCGAATGAAGTGACCGCCCGCAACAACCTGGATAACGCGGTAGAAGAGCTGCGCCAGGTGACCGGCAATTATTACCCGGAGCTGGCGTCGCTTAACGTCGAGCATTTTAAAACCGACAAACCCAAAGCGGTTAATGCGCTGCTGAAGGAAGCGGAAAACCGTAACCTGTCGCTGTTGCAGGCGCGTTTAAGTCAGGATCTGGCGCGCGAGCAAATCCGTCAGGCGCAGGATGGTCACCTGCCGACGCTGAATTTAACGGCCTCAACCGGCATTTCTGATACCTCTTATAGCGGTTCTAAAACCAACTCCGCCCAGTACGACGATAGCAACATGGGGCAGAATAAAATCGGCCTGAACTTCTCCCTGCCGCTGTATCAAGGCGGGATGGTTAACTCGCAGGTAAAACAGGCGCAGTATAACTTCGTCGGCGCAAGCGAACAGCTGGAAAGCGCGCACCGTAGCGTGGTGCAGACCGTACATTCTTCCTTTAACAATATTAACGCCTCCATCAGCAGCATCAACGCGTATAAACAGGCAGTCGTTTCCGCGCAAAGTTCTTTGGATGCAATGGAAGCCGGTTACTCGGTCGGTACACGTACCATTGTTGACGTACTGGATGCCACCACCACTCTGTATGATGCCAAGCAGCAACTGGCCAACGCGCGTTATACCTATTTGATTAATCAGTTAAATATCAAATATGCGCTCGGTACGCTGAACGAGCAGGATCTGCTCGCGCTTAACAGTACGTTGGGTAAACCTATCCCGACGTCGCCGGAAAGCGTAGCGCCGGAAACGCCAGATCAGGATGCTGCCGCAGACGGTTATAATGCTCATAGCGCCGCGCCAGCAGTACAGCCGACCGCCGCTCGCGCCAACAGCAATAACGGCAATCCATTCCGGCATTGATAAGTTATTCGCTGGCGCTGCGCTTATCAGACCTGTGCCCTTGTAGGTCTGGTAAGCGCGGCGCTACCTGTCATGAAGCCGCGCCTGAACGTAAGGCAACGTAAAGATCCTGCTATTCCGCCGCATTCTCGCCTTTTCTCGCTTCAATTTCGACCAGTCATCCTCTATTCTGAACGCATGTTGTATTTACCACTGGGTCCTGGAAGACAAATATGAAACGGACAAAATCCATCCATCACGCATCATTTCGCAAAAGCTGGAGCGCGCGGCATTTAACGCCGGTCGCCCTGGCGGTTACGGCTGTTTTTATGCTGGCTGGCTGTGAAAAAAGCGATGAAACCGTATCGCTGTATCAAAACGCTGATGACTGTTCAGCGGCGAATCCGGGCAAAAGCGCGGAGTGTACAACCGCGTATAACAATGCGCTGAAAGAGGCCGAACGTACTGCGCCTAAGTACGCTACACGCGAAGATTGCGTCGCTGAGTTTGGCGAAGGCCAGTGCCAGCAAGCGCCCGCACAGGCTGGCATGGCTCCGGAAAATCAGGCGCAGGCCCAACAATCCAGCGGCAGTTTCTGGATGCCGCTTATGGCAGGTTACATGATGGGGCGTCTGATGGGCGGCGGCGCAGGCTTTGCGCAACAGCCGCTGTTTAGCTCGAAAAACCCGGCCAGCCCTGCATACGGCAAATATACCGATGCGGCAGGTAAAAACTACGGCGCGGCGCAACCGGGCCGGACAATGACCGTACCGAAAACCGCGATGGCGCCGAAACCGGCCACCACAACAACCGTTACCCGCGGCGGTTTTGGCGAATCCGTCGCCAAACAGAGCACCATGCAGCGTAGCGCTGCCGGTACTTCAACACGTTCGATGGGCGGCTGATACGCATGGAAAGAGTCAGTATTACCGAGCGCCCGGACTGGCGCGATAAAGCGACTGAATACGGGTTTAATTTTCACACTATGTATGGTGAACCGTACTGGTGTGAAGACGCTTATTACAAGTTAACGCTCGCCCAGGTGGAAAAACTGGAAGACGTTACCGCCGAGCTGCACCAGATGTGCCTCAAGGTAGTAGAACGCGTCATCGCCAGCGATGAGCTGATGACGAAGTTTCGTATTCCAAAACATACCTGGGGTTTTGTTCGCCAGTCCTGGCAAACGCAACAACCGTCGCTCTATTCCCGCCTCGATCTGGCCTGGGACGGCATCGGCGAACCTAAGCTGCTCGAAAATAATGCCGACACGCCAACATCGCTGTATGAAGCGGCGTTTTTTCAGTGGATTTGGCTGGAAGATCAGATCAACGCGGGCAATCTGCCGGAAGGCAGCGATCAGTTTAATAGCCTGCAGGAAAAGCTGATTGAACGCTTTGCTGAACTTCGCGAGCAGTATGGTTTTCAGTTGCTGCATCTCACCTGCTGTCGCGATACGGTTGAGGATCGCGGCACCATTCAGTATTTACAGGACTGTGCGGCCGAAGCGGAAATCGCCACCGAATTTCTCTATATCGACGATATTGGTCTGGGGGAAAAAGGCCAATTTACGGATCTGCAGGATCAGGTCATTGCGAACCTGTTCAAGCTCTATCCGTGGGAATTTATGCTGCGCGAGATGTTTTCCACCAAGCTGGAAGATGCCGGCGTGCGCTGGCTGGAACCGGCCTGGAAAAGCATTATCTCCAATAAAGCGTTGTTGCCGCTGTTGTGGGAGATGTTCCCGGACCATCCGAATCTATTGCCTGCGTATTTCGCCGAAGACGAACATCCGCAAATGGATAAATATGTCGTGAAACCGATCTTCTCCCGCGAAGGGGCGAACGTATCGATTATTGAAAACGGTAAAACGATCGAATCCGTGGAAGGCCCGTATGGTGAAGAGGGTATGATCGTGCAACAGTTCTATCCGCTGCCAAAATTCGGCGACAGTTATACCCTGATTGGTAGCTGGCTGATTAACGATCAGCCCGCCGGAATTGGTATCCGTGAAGATCGGGCGCTGATCACCCAGGATCTCTCCCGCTTCTATCCGCATATTTTTGTCGAAGGATAGATTTTCCTGTAAGCCCGATGCGCGTAGCGCCATCGGGCAATCATTCCGCGCCTTATCCGGCCTACCCCACCTGCACCGACAACATACTTATACTGCCCATCTCAATACCGTCGACCGGGATGGTGATAGGTTCCTTGCCGTCCCAGGCGCCAAGTACATACAGCAAAGGCAAAAAGTGCTCCGGCGTCGGGTTCGATAAGGCGCCCCCTTCATGTTGCAGATAATTCACCAGCGGGTGCTGTTCTACCGGCCCCTGCCACGTCAGGTTGGCTTTCACAAAGTCATTAAATGACGCCGCCCAGGGATACGGTATATTGTCACCGTGCCAACGCACAGTCCGCAGGTTATGAACCACATTCCCGCTGGCCACCAGCATCACGCCTTCGTCACGCAGCGTCGCCAGTTTACGGCCCACCTCAAAATGCCATGCCGCCGGTTTGGTACTATCAACACTAAGCTGCACCATCGGGATATCCGCATTCGGGTACATCTTGATCAATACGCCCCAGGAGCCGTGATCAAATCCCCACGCTTCTTTATCGAGCGCGACGGGAACGGGAGCCAACAGTTCAACCAGACGCTGCGCCAGCGCAGGCGATCCAGGGGCCGGATAATGCGTGTCATACAGCGCCTGCGGAAAACCGCCAAAATCATGGAGAGTTTGCGGCCTTTCCATCGCTGTGACGCCAGTCCCACGGGTATACCAGTGCGCCGACACCACCACTATCGCCTGTGGTCGCGGCAGGGCTTCCCCCAATCGCCGCCAGGCGCGGGTATAATCATTATCGTCCAGCACGTTCATCGGGCTGCCATGCCCCAAAAACAATGCTGGCATACACGTTAAAGACATGATGTTATCCTTACAGGAAAGACATTTTGTTAACATCACCATACGCTTTCTTCACAGAGGAAGAACTCAGATAACTATGATGAAGATCATCAGTTATTTTGAAGGTCAGGTTCGGACGGCAAATTGATAAGGAGTAATGGATGTCAGTACCACTTATTCTGACCTTACTGGCAGGCGCCGCCACCTTTATTGGCGCGTTTCTTGGCGTTCTCGGCCAAAAACCGTCTAACCGCGTGCTGGCTTTTTCGCTGGGCTTCGCCGCAGGGATCATGCTGCTTATCTCGCTGATGGAGATGCTGCCCGCCGCGCTTGATACCGAGGGGATGTCGCCTGTACTGGGCTACGGAATGTTTATTATCGGCCTGTTGGGCTACTTCGGGCTGGACCGCCTGCTTCCTCACGCTCATCCGCAGGATCTGGTGCAAAAAAGGCAGCAGCCGCTTCCCGGCTCGATAAAACGCACTGCGATTTTATTGACGCTCGGCATTAGCCTGCACAACTTTCCGGAAGGGATCGCCACCTTTGTCACTGCCAGCAGCAATCTTGAACTGGGTTTCGGCATCGCACTGGCGGTGGCGTTGCACAATATTCCTGAAGGTCTGGCGGTTGCCGGCCCGGTTTATGCCGCGACGGGCTCAAAACGTACCGCGATTTTTTGGGCCGGTATCTCCGGCATGGCGGAAATTCTTGGCGGCGTACTGGCGTGGCTGATTTTGGGCAGCCTGGTTTCACCGATCGTTATGGCGGCTATCATGGCGGCAGTCGCCGGCATTATGGTGGCGCTCTCCGTCGATGAACTGATGCCGCTGGCAAAAGAGATCGATCCTAACAATAACCCCAGCTATGGCGTGCTTTGCGGTATGTCCATCATGGGGCTCAGTCTCGTCATTTTGCAGACGATAGGTATCGGTTAAGAGAAACGTCGCGCCGGATGCAGGCCTTTAGCCAGGCAACATCCGGCTGCCCGTCAAGGATATGCGCTATTTCTGCTCATTCATCACGCTGTCGCCTTCGCTCGTCTGGCGAAAACGTTTCGTTCGCGCTTCAAGTAATGCATCTCTGTCTTGCCGAAACGCTCTGCAATAACGCTTCATATGGCAAATATACCCTACTACCACCAGAACGATTAATATTATCCAATACCAGGCAATAAACATCCTTTTTACCCTTAAAATTTAACATCACTAAACATTTAACGTTAAAATTTTACATACCCTTATTTTGACGTATTCATATACTGGCATATTTGTGGAACAAATAAATGATTTTGATCATATAAATCAGTGGTGAAACACAATAATGAAAGAGGTATTAAGCAGAAAACAATGTCGATAAGATCACACTTCGTACTAATTTATATTGTTCTTAAAATATCACACTCCTACTATCGACTCACTCAGGCAATTAAAAAATATTGATACAGAATATACTTTAAAATAAGTAACAGCATCATGACTTATATTTAAAGACCAATCATTTACCTCATTTATTATTCATAAAAACATAGTATATTCAGAAGTATTATATTTAGAAGTTGTACATAAGGAGATATATCCATGTTTGACCAATACCGGAAAACAATACTTGCCGGTGCCGTCGCACTGACATGCGGACTCACCGCAGCCAGTACGTTTGCCGCAGGTTTTCAACCGGCACAGCCCGCAGGAAAATTAGGCGCAGTCGTTGTCGATCCTTACGGAAATGCCCCTCTCACCGCGCAGGTGGAATTAGATAGCCATATTATTTCAGACGTTAAAGTTACTGTACATGGCAAAGGGGAAAAAGGCGTTCCTGTTACTTATACCGTTGGGAAAGAGTCTTTAGAAACCTATGACGGTATTCCTATTTTTGGCCTTTATCAGAAATTTGCCAACAACGTCACGGTAGAATATAAAGAAAACGGCAAAGCCATGAAGGATGACTATGTGGTGCAGACGTCCGCCATCGTCAACCATTATATGGATAACCGTTCTATTTCAGATCTCCAGCAAACGAAAGTTATTAAAGTTGCGCCAGGATTTGAAGATCGCCTTTATCTGGTAAATACCCATACCTTTACGCCGCAGGGCGCTGAATTTCACTGGCACGGCGAAAAAGATAAAAATGCGGGCATTCTTGATGCCGGTCCGGCGGGCGGTGCTTTGCCTTTCGATATCGCCCCTTATACGTTTGTGGTCGACACCCAGGGTGAATACCGCTGGTGGCTGGATCAAGATACCTTCTACGACGGCCACGATATGAATATCAACAAACGCGGCTACCTGATGGGTATTCGTGAAACGCCTCGCGGCACCTTTACCGCGGTGCAGGGCCAACACTGGTACGAGTTTGACATGATGGGGCAAATTCTTGCCGATCATAAACTGCCGCGCGGGTTCCTGGATGCGTCTCATGAATCCATCGAAACCGTGAACGGCACCGTACTGCTGCGTGTCGGCAAACGCGATTACCGCAAAGAAGACGGCATACATGTTCATACTATTCGTGACCAAATCATTGAGGTCGATAAGTCTGGCCGCGTAGTAGACGTTTGGGATTTAACCAAAATCCTCGACCCTATGCGTGATGCGCTGCTCGGCGCGCTGGATGCGGGCGCAGTATGCGTGAACGTCGATCTGGCCCATGCCGGACAGCAGGCGAAACTCGAACCGGATACGCCGTATGGCGATGCGCTTGGCGTTGGTGCCGGTCGTAACTGGGCGCACGTCAACTCTATCGCTTATGACGCGAAAGACGACTCCATCATCCTTTCTTCCCGCCATCAGGGTATTGTAAAAATTGGTCGCGATAAGCAGGTGAAATGGATACTGGCGCCGTCTAAAGGCTGGAATAAGCAGCTAGCCAGTAAATTGCTGAAACCGGTAGACGATCATGGTAAGTCGTTGACCTGTGACGAAAACGGCAAGTGTAAGGACACCGATTTCGATTTCACCTATACCCAACATACGGCATGGCTTTCCAGCAAAGGCACGTTAACGGTCTTTGATAACGGCGATGGTCGCGGCCTGGAGCAACCGGCTCTACCGACCATGAAGTATTCCCGTTTTGTCGAATATAAGATCGATGAGAAGAAAGGCACCGTACAACAAGTTTGGGAATACGGTAAAGAACGTGGATATGATTTCTATAGTCCTATTACCTCGGTTGTTGAATATCAAAAAGACCGCGACACCATGTTCGGCTTTGGCGGTTCTATTAACCTGTTCGATGTTGGTAAACCAACAGTCGGCAAACTGAATGAGATTGACTATAAAACGAAAGAAGTGAAAGTTGAAATTGATGTGCTGTCGGATAAACCCAACCAGACTCACTATCGTGCGTTACTGGTTCATCCAACGCAAATGTTTAAATAAATAACGGGAAGGAATTAATATGTCATCTAAATGGATTACCTCTTTATTTAAAAGCGTAGTATTAACCGCGGCATTGGTCACTCCTTTTGCGGCATCGGCTTTTACCGAGGGCACAGATTATATGGTTCTGGAGAAACCAATTCCTAATGCGGATAAAACGCTGATTAAGGTATTTAGCTATGCCTGCCCTTTCTGCTACAAATATGACAAAGCCGTAACAGGTCCGGTTTCTGATAAAGTAGCCGATCTCGTTACGTTCACCCCGTTCCACCTGGAAACAAAAGGCGAATATGGAAAACAGGCCAGCGAAGTATTTGCAGTCCTGATCGCCAAAGATAAAGCTGCCGGGATTTCGTTATTTGATGCTAAATCACAATTCAAAAAAGCGAAGTTCGCCTGGTATGCGGCTTACCATGATAAGAAAGAGCGCTGGTCAGATGGGAAAGATCCGGCGGCATTTATTAAAACCGGGCTGGACGCCGCAGGCATGAGCCAGGCTGATTTTGAAGCAGCGCTGAAAGATCCTGCCGTTCAGGAGACTCTGGAAAAATGGAAAGCCGCCTATGACGTTGCCAAAATTCAGGGTGTTCCGGCTTACGTCGTCAACGGCAAGTACCTTATCTATACCAAAAACATCAAATCCATCGATTCTATGGCTGAACTCGTTCGGGAACTGGCCACTAAAAAATAAGCAGGGAAACGATTATGGATTTTATTAAGGGATTATGGCGAGACCTACGCGCAAGACCAGTAGATACGCTGGTGAGATGGCAGGAACAGCGCTTTCTGTGGCTGTTAATGGCCATCGCGATGGGAGGGTTAATTATCCTGGCGCACTCGTTCTTCCAAATCTATCTCTACATGGCGCCGTGCGAACAGTGTGTTTACATTCGTTACGCGATGTTTGTGATGGTAATTGGCGGGGTGATTGCGGCGATAAATCCCAAAAATATCGTGCTGAAGCTGATTGGCTGCATCGCGGCGTTTTATGGCAGCATTATGGGCATTAAGTTTTCTATTAAGCTTAATGGTATCCATCATGCGGTACATAATGCGGACCCCGATTCACTTTTTGGCGTGCAAGGATGTTCGACTGACCCTACCTTTCCTTTCAACTTACCGTTGGCGGAATGGGCACCGGAGTGGTTTAAACCTACCGGAGACTGCGGTTATGACGCGCCTATCGTCCCTGATGGCGTAACGCTCAGTAGCGTACAGCAGTGGTTTGTCGATCTCTACCAGCAGTCCGAAGGCTGGTATCTGCTTCCGCCCTGGCACTTTATGAACATGGCGCAGGCATGTATGTTGGCCTTTGGGTTGTGCCTGATTCTGCTGCTGGTGATGAGCGGCGCCTGGGCATTGAAACTGGCCAGAGGCAAATAACCTGAATAGATAAACCAAAGCAGAGGTCTGCATTCAGGCCTCTGCTTTTCTCACAATAATTTTACCATTCAGCTTATTCGTCGTTCTTTGAAACTGAACAATATGGCACCGAAGGAATACAAAAAAGCCGATGACATCTCATCGGCTTTTTTCAACCATGTGACCCGTCCTGAATAGCGTTGACACGTTCCAGACTTAAATCCGGAGAACGTAATGATGACTGAGTTCAAACGCC
>NZ_JBGDTY010000026.1:0-37538 GCF_046552515.1 Salmonella sp. SAL00653 | reverse complement strand
TTTTCTCTTCAACCGACCGGCTGTTTGTGTGAAGTGATTCACATCCGCCGTGTCGATGGAGGCGCATTATAGGGAGTTCTCTGCTGACCGCAATAGAAAAATTGCAGAAAAATGACCGTTTGCTGCATTCCCCAGCAAAACCCCTAGTTATACCATTTACGCACAGACTTATCCACAAAATGCGCGTTCATTTCCTGGATCTTCTCACTCTGCAAATGATCTTTCAGGGATAAAAGCAGGGCCAGAATTTAAAAAGAAAAATTCGCGAGCGTTGCGCAAACGTTTTCGTTACAATGTCGCCGCAAAATGAGGATGCCCCATAAGGGGCGTTAGCTGAGTTTTTCACGAAAAATTCAGCTAACGCTCTCTGTAATCGTCAAATCCAGGGGATTTACCATGCAACAACGTCGTCCAGTCCGCCGCGCTCTGCTCAGTGTTTCTGACAAGGCCGGTATCATCGAATTCGCCCAGGCACTTTCCGCACGCGGTGTGGAGCTGCTGTCTACGGGGGGCACAGCCCGCCTGTTAGCAGAAAAAGGCCTGCCGGTGACCGAAGTTTCCGATTACACCGGTTTCCCGGAAATGATGGATGGACGCGTAAAGACCCTGCATCCAAAAGTCCACGGCGGCATCCTCGGTCGTCGCGGCCAGGACGATGCGATCATGGAGCAGCACCACATCGCCCCTATCGATATGGTTGTCGTTAACCTGTATCCGTTCGCCGAAACCGTAGCACGCGAAGGCTGCTCGCTGGAAGATGCGGTAGAGAACATCGATATCGGCGGCCCGACCATGGTGCGCTCTGCTGCGAAGAACCATAAAGACGTCGCTATCGTGGTGAAGAGCAGCGACTACGACGCCATTATTAAAGAGATGGATGCTAACGAAGGTTCTCTGACCCTCGACACCCGTTTCGATCTCGCGATTAAAGCCTTCGAACACACCGCCGCCTACGACAGCATGATCGCTAACTACTTCGGCAGCATGGTTCCGGCCTACCACGGTGAAAGCAAAGAAGCCGCCGGTCGCTTCCCGCGTACGCTGAATCTGAACTTCATTAAGAAGCAGGATATGCGCTACGGCGAGAACAGCCACCAGCAGGCTGCCTTCTATATAGAAGAGAATGTGAAAGAAGCGTCCGTTGCCACCGCACAACAGGTTCAGGGCAAAGCGCTTTCCTACAACAACATCGCCGATACCGACGCGGCGCTGGAGTGTGTGAAAGCGTTCAACGAGCCAGCCTGCGTAATCGTCAAGCACGCTAACCCGTGCGGCGTGGCGGTAAGTACCTCTATTCTCGACGCTTACGATCGCGCCTATAAAACCGACCCGACCTCCGCGTTCGGCGGCATCATCGCCTTTAACCGCGAGCTGGATGCTGAAACCGCGCAGGCCATCATCTCCCGCCAGTTTGTCGAAGTGATCATCGCACCATCTGCGACCGAAGAAGCGCTGAAGATCACTGCCGCTAAACAGAACGTTCGCGTCCTGACCTGTGGCCAGTGGGCACAGCGCGTACCGGGCCTCGACTTTAAACGCGTTAACGGCGGCCTGCTGGTTCAGGACAGGGATCTGGGTATGGTGAGCGAAGCTGAACTGCGCGTGGTCTCTAAACGCCAGCCGACTGAGCAGGAACTGCGCGATGCGCTGTTCTGCTGGAAAGTGGCAAAGTTCGTGAAATCCAACGCCATTGTGTATGCCAAAGAGAACATGACCATCGGCATAGGCGCAGGCCAGATGAGCCGCGTGTACTCCGCCAAAATCGCCGGGATTAAAGCGGCTGACGAAGGTCTGGAAGTGAAAGGCTCCGCGATGGCCTCCGACGCCTTCTTCCCGTTCCGTGACGGTATTGATGCCGCTGCCGCTGTCGGCGTGAGCTGCGTTATCCAGCCTGGCGGTTCGATTCGCGACGAAGAGGTGATTGCCGCCGCCGACGAACACGGCATTGCGATGATCTTCACCGACATGCGCCACTTCCGCCATTAATTCAGGGAGCAGACGATGAAAGTTTTAGTCATTGGTAACGGCGGGCGCGAACACGCGCTGGCCTGGAAAGCCGCACAGTCGCCGCTGGTTGATACCGTTTTTGTCGCACCGGGTAACGCCGGTACCGCACTGGAGCCCGCGTTGCAGAACGTGGCTATCGGCGTCACCGATATTCCGGCGCTGCTGAGCTTTGCCCAGAACGAGAAGATTGATCTGACCATCGTCGGCCCGGAAGCGCCGCTGGTGATTGGCGTGGTCGATGCGTTCCGCGCGGCGGGCCTGAAGATCTTTGGCCCAACCGAAGGGGCCGCGCAACTGGAAGGCTCCAAAGCGTTCACCAAAGATTTCCTCGCTCGTCACCAGATTCCGACGGCGGAATACCAGAATTTCACCGAGATTGAGCCAGCCCTGGCTTATCTGCGTGAGAAAGGCGCGCCGATCGTCATCAAGGCCGATGGTCTGGCTGCAGGCAAAGGCGTTATCGTGGCGATGACGCTGGAAGAAGCCGAAGCCGCCGTTCATGACATGCTGGCAGGCAACGCCTTTGGCGACGCGGGCCACCGCATCGTGATTGAAGAGTTCCTCGACGGCGAAGAAGCGAGCTTTATCGTGATGGTCGACGGCGAGCACGTGCTGCCGATGGCCACCAGCCAGGACCACAAGCGCGTAGGTAACGGCGATACCGGCCCGAACACTGGCGGTATGGGGGCCTACTCACCGGCGCCGGTGGTGACTGATGAAGTGCACCAGCGCACCATGGAACGCATCATCTGGCCAACCGTGAAAGGCATGGCGGCGGAAGGTAACACTTACACCGGTTTCCTGTATGCGGGTCTAATGATCGACAAGCAGGGCAACCCGAAAGTTATCGAGTTCAACTGCCGCTTCGGCGATCCGGAAACCCAGCCGATCATGCTACGCATGAAGTCGGACCTGGTGGATCTTTGCCTGGCCGCCTGCGACGGCAAGCTGGATGAGAAAACCTCCGAGTGGGACGAACGCGCTTCATTAGGCGTGGTGATCGCCGCGGGCGGTTATCCGGGCAGCTACAGCACCGGCGACGAGATCCACGGCCTGCCGCTGGAAGAAGTGGCTGACGGTAAAGTTTTCCACGCGGGCACCAAACTCGCCGATGACGATCGCGTGTTGACCAGCGGCGGTCGCGTACTGTGCGCCACCGCGCTGGGCCACACCGTGGCTGAGGCGCAGAAACGCGCTTACGCCTTGATGACCGACATCCGCTGGGACGGCAGCTTCAGCCGTAACGACATCGGCTGGCGCGCCATCGAACGCGAACAGCGCTAACGCGAAATTTTCGCCAGCAGCGTTTTACGCGTAATGCCTAACTGACGGGCGGCTTCCGTTTTGTTGCCGCCCGTTTTTTCCAGCGCCGCCAGAATCACCTCTTTCTCCACTTCCACCAGCGGCTGGATCTCGCCACTGCATTCTGTTTTTATCGGCGTCGCGGCAATAGCGAGAGGCAATTCGCGTTCAGAAATGTATTCTCCCGTCAGCAACACCACCGCCCGCTCGATAGCGTTTTCCAGCTCACGGATATTGCCCGGCCAGTCGTAGTGGATCAGCAGATCCATCGCCTGCGGCGTAAACCCCTTCACCGCTTTGCGGTTACGTTCGGCAAAACGCCGCAGAAAATGGTCTGCCAGTAGCGGAATATCTTCCCGACGCTGGCGCAAAGAAGGCATTTCAATCGCCACCACATTCAGGCGGTAATAGAGATCCTGGCGAAAGCGACCGGCACTCACCTCTTCCGCCAGGTCGCGGTGGGTAGCGGCAATCAATCGAACATCTACAGATATCGTCTGGTTACTTCCCACGCGTTGCACTTCGCGCTCCTGAATCGCCCGCAGCAAACGTACCTGCATTAACGGCGAGATATCGCCGATTTCATCAAGAAACAATGTCCCGCCGTCAGCTTCGACAAAGCGTCCTTCCCGACGTTTATCCGCGCCGGTAAACGCGCCTTTTTCGTGTCCGAACAGCTCGGACTCCAGCAGCGATTCATTAAGCGCCGCGCAGTTGAGCGTGACCAGCGGTTTATCGCTCCTGGCGCTACAGGCGTGTAGCGCCCGCGCCACCAGCTCTTTACCCGTGCCGGAGTCTCCGTGAATCAATACCGTGGCGTCTGATGGTGCGACCATCGCGATTTCATTCAGTAAATGTTGCATCGCCGGACTGCTGCCAATCATGCCAAACTGCGCAGCCGACGCCGATGGCAATTCAGCGCCCGTTTCCCGCGTATGCGCCAACGCCTTTTCCAGCGTCTCCTGCAGACGGTCAAAATCCAGCGGTTTAATTAAATAGTCAAGCGCGCCGGCTTTCAACGCCTCTACCGCCGTTTCCACGCTGGAAAATGCCGTCATAATCAAAATCGGAATGGCGGGATTGAGCGCTTTAATCTCCTTCAGCGTGGCGATACCGTCCATCTCCGCCATACGCACATCGCACAGTACCAGATCAAAGACTTTCTCACGCACCTGAGCCAACGCATCATGCCCACTGTAGGCCAGAGCGACGTTATAGCCCCAGCCCCGAAGCAGCGCCTGTAAAATCGTGCAGTGGCTTACATCATCATCCACAACCAGAATATCGATTTTTCCGCGTATCACCCTTGTTAATCCTGTTGTCTCGCTATCACTGGCAACCAGATAGTAAAGACCGCGCCTTTACCCTCAATACTTTTCACCTTAATCGCACCGCCATGCTGTTCGATGATATTTTGCACCACCGCCAGCCCCAGGCCTGTCCCGTCAGCTTTGGTCGTAAAATAAGGCGTAAAAATCGCCTCCAGCTGATCCGGGGCGATCCCTTTCCCGCTATCGGTAACAGTGATGATAACGCGGTCGGTCCCACTTTCTTTTGCCTCTACGGTAATCGTTCCCTGGCGGCCAATCGCATGAATAGCGTTCAGGTACAGATTCAACAGCACCTGAGTCAGCCTGTCCGGGTCAGCCTGAATACGCTTAAGCGTCTCATTCGCCGTGAATCTCAACTGAATCTCTCTGCTTTGGGCATCCTGACTGACCAGATTCAGGGAGTGAGTAATAATATCATTGAGGTTAACCGCCTGGAGCGTCAGATGCGCGGGCTTTACCAGTTCGAGCAATTCGCTTACCACCCGGTTCAAACGGTCGGCCTCTTTGGTCATCACCTGCGCCAGTTCATGCGACTCGCCGCCGGCAGGCGTGCGCTCGGCAAAGTATTTCGCCAGCCCTTTGATGGACGAGAGCGGGTTACGAATTTCGTGCGCGACGCCCGCCGCCAGATGCCCCATCGCCACCAGCTTTTCTTTACGCTTCATTGCATCAAGCAGTTCTCTGTGCGAGCGCTGATAACGCTGATGCCAAAAAAACGCCAGTAACGTTGCCAACAGCACCGCCGCTAACGCAGACAAAACAATCAGCGTATTACGCCACTCCCTTGCCTGTGTCGCGGCCAGCTCGCTGGCGTCAAAGGCAATAAAAATAGTTTGTTTCGCTGGTTCGTTGTCATTGGCGCTACGCGCCATGCCGAGCCCCCTCATACCGTGACCTCTCATACCGAAAAGCGGCTGGAACTGACGGTAAATTTCCAGCGCAGGCACCGTCTCGCCGTTAGCAGCAACGTCGACACGCCGCCAACGCTCCTGCGGCCCGGGGTTTAGTTGATGCATTTCAGATGGGGAATAGAGCGATTTGCCCACCATGCCAGGGTTGCTATGAGTGATGATTACCCCCTGCGCATCCGTTACGGCGAACCACAACACGCCTGGCTGACCCGCCATCTCTTCCAGCAATGTCTGCTGCTGCGCGTGATGCATCCGCATTCCCATACCTACTCGCGTGCCGGACTCCAGAACGCGAATGAGTACATTTCCCTTTTCCAGCAGCGTCTGCCTGGCGGCAGCGCTCTCACGGCCATAGTCGCGAATGACCATAATGGAAAATAGCCCCACCAGAATGAAGATCGCCGCAGGTAACAGTCGACTCAACCACGTTGCAGCGGCATCTTTATGTAATCGTATAAAACTCACAGGCTTCCCCGGCTCGTTTTTATTTTCCTTACTTAAGCAGAGATCATGCCATTCTTTGCTCCGCATAACCGCGCGGTGTCGCACACCCTTTCGGATACTAGTGGGTAAAAATGACTCGCCAGGCGGGTCATGCGAGTCATTTTTACTCGCTTTTTGCCGCCTGAAGCGGGTTAACTCGCTGCCCGACAAGGAATAGTTACCTGGCACGGAAGATGCAAGAGAGAGGATAAGATGAGCAACAGGAGAACGCAAAATGAAACGGAACAATAAATCAGCTATCGCGCTAATCGCCCTCTCTCTTTTGGCCCTGAGCTCCGGCGCCGCCTTCGCCGGGCATCACTGGGGCAACAATGACGGTATGTGGCAACAGGGAGGTAGCCCGTTAACCACGGAACAGCAGGCGACGGCGCAGAAGATTTATGATGATTACTATACGCAGACCAGCGCGCTGCGCCAGCAACTGATATCCAAACGTTATGAATACAACGCGCTACTGACCGCCAGTTCGCCGGATACTGCGAAAATTAACGCGGTTGCCAAAGAGATGGAGTCATTAGGCCAGAAGTTAGATGAGCAACGCGTGAAACGGGATGTCGCGATGGCGCAGGCTGGCATACCACGCGGCGCAGGAATGGGCTATGGCGGTTGCGGCGGCTATGGCGGCGGTTATCATCGCGGCGGCGGTCATATGGGTATGGGAAACTGGTAAAGCATGTTTGCCGAATGGCGGCTTCTCCATTCGGTATTCCATCAAAAGGTTTTCGCTTGCGGCTGCCAGTGACAGAAATCTGAATTCGCCACCAGCAAAAGTTGCGATCCTTCCGGCGCCTCCAGCCATGCTACGCTCACCTCTACCGATGAGTGGTTCTGGCGGCGCTCAATGTGGCTTATTGCCCAGGAATCCAGATCCGGTTTCAGCGTTTCACCTTCACAGGTGGTTACCGTATGGTCGGCGTGCCAGCGTCCCTGGCGTAGTATGACCCGCCCCAGGCGCAATGCGTCGCTGGTCTGACGGATTTGTTCGGCGCGATAGCGATACAAGGCAATCTGATCGTTGGAAAGCTGCTGCTTCTGCCCCCCGACTTCACGCTGCATAAAACTGAGTTCGCCATGAGCGTCGAAACGCGCGCGAATATGTTCTGGAGGTTTGCTGTAAATATTGAGTTCAATAAGCGAAAGCGTATCACCCTGCCAACGATATTCGCTGGTCGTCGTGCTACCACTATGCCACGGGCTAAAAACAGAAAGCAGATGGACTTCATCGTTCGTATCTTTACGCCAGATACGCACCGCGCCGTGATCGCCGGCAAAGCCGCTGGCAGTAAACGGAGGCGGTGAAGCGTTATGACTGCAGGCAGTCAGCAACAGCGCGCCAGAAAACAGAAACGCGCGACGCCAGACAGACAAAAGGGGCTGATGAGCCCCTTCGATAAAACTGTTCACAGTTATGCGTCTTACTTAACTGCGTCTTTCAGAGCTTTACCAGAAACAAACGCCGGTACGTTAGCGGCTGCGATTTTGATTTCTTTACCGGTCTGTGGGTTACGGCCAGTGCGCTCAGCACGGTGGTTCACTTTGAAGGTACCGAAACCAACCAGTTGTACAGCATCGCCTTCTTTCAGAGACTCAGTAATAGCAGCCAGAGTGGATTCCAGAGCAGCTTTAGCCTGGGTTTTGGACAGTTCTGCTTTGTCTGCAATTACATCAATCAGTTGAGTCTTGTTCATAAGTTATCCTTACAATGTGTTTATCGCTTGCTAAGCATCGAGTGCGACGGAAATGCCAGAAAAGCACTCTCCTGCATACACGCACCGATAGCCACTTTTTTTCGCCTCCCAAATGTAGACCAGACGGGGGGCATAAGGGAAGCCTTATGGCACGACAAATCAGACGTTAAATCACGTTTTCTGGTGTCATTGCTGAAAATTTATACCGATATTGCTCTCACCAGCCTCGCGCAGGTCTGCCCTGAGCCCTTTTATCAGTTCAATATCGCGTTCTTCGCAGTCGGCTAAAAGTCGGAATATTTCCCACTGAATATCCCATTCCTGTTCAACGGCAGGGTTCGTTTTGAGCTCCTCATCGGTCATTTCCCGACCAGCCTGAGTCATTTCCAACATCGCCACCGTAGTAATGGAAGTCTTACTAACCTCAATAGCGTGTTCCAGCGTTTCGCCGCTAAGACGAGAATGCATTAATTCGCTTAATGCGACGCAGGCATCAATCGCTGGGTAAACGCCGTACAGATCATAGTCGTCAGCTGCCGGAATTGCCTCTTCAAACTTCTCCAGTTGGCTATCGAAATTGACCTTTGCATCTTTCACCGTCAGGGTTTCCCAGATCAGATCCAGAATGCGACGGTAGATCTGTCCGTCGCCGAATTCCGTCTGCTTGCAAAACATGGCGTAGTTCGGGTACATGCGCTCGCACAAGCAGGCCATAAAGGTAACGTGCTGCCAGCTTTCCAGCCGCTCCAGACGCAAATGAATCGGGTTTTGTAACATGATGGAATCTCGAATCGGAAATTAGCGGCAGTTTACCTGAATCAGCGCTGAATTTCTTGCCAACGAACAAACGCCGGACGCCCGGAAGCGACGGCATCCGCCCAGCGCGTCGGCTCCGGCAGGCGATACCCTTTCATACAGCGCTGTACCCACGCCAGCGCGCTGTCAGTACTGACCCGGTGCCCTGTCGCGATAAACAGCGGATTACAGCGCGCCTTGCTGCGCCATACCCACGCCAGTTGCTCGCCTTTATCCATTAAGGGGCTAAGTGCGCCAGGTTCGGCGGAAAGTGGCTCAAATTTACCGCATAGCCGTTTTTTCGCTACGCCGATGGTCGGCACGTCCACCAACAGTCCAAAATGACTGGCGACGCCAAGCCGACGCGGATGCGAAATACCGTGACCGTCCACAAACAGCAAATCGGGCTTTTGCGAGAGCTGTTCCCACGCCGCCAGCAGAGCAGGATATTCACGAAAAGAGAGAAAGCCGGGGATATACGGCATGGTGGTGGCAATACGCGCCACCTTGTACTCGACCAGTTCAAGCGACGGATATTTCAGCAATACCATCGCCGCCCGCGTCACCTCGCCCCCCTGCTCAAAACCGACGTCCGCCCCGCCGATAAACGCTGGCGGATCTTTGTCCAGGCGATCTTCGCGGCAAACCGATGAAGCAAGTTCTATCTGTTGAGCGCGTAGCGACGCGAGATCCATACTAACTCCTTAGTTGTGATACTGCGCAGAAAGTCGGTGCACTGCCTCCACAAATGCGCCAGCATGTTCTGGCGGCACATCCTGATGGATGCCATGTCCAAGGTTAAAGACGTGCCCTTCTCCCTGACCGAAACCAGCAAGTATAGTCGCTACTTCGTCTTCGATCCGTGCCGGTGGCGCATACAGCATCGAGGGGTCCATATTGCCCTGCAGCGCCACTTTATGGCCAACGCGACGGCGCGCATCAGCGATATCTGTCGTCCAGTCGAGACCCAGCGCGTCGCAGCCGGTTTCCGCCATCGCCTCCAGCCACTGACCGCCACCTTTAGTGAACAGCGTTACCGGCACGCGGCGACCGTCGTTTTCACGCAGCAGGCCATCGACGATTTTATGCATGTAGTAGAGGGAGAATTGCTGGTAATCGCGGCCAGTCAGCACGCCGCCCCAGGTATCGAAAATCATCACCGACTGCGCACCCGCTTTAATCTGCGCGTTGAGGTACAGCGTGACGCTTTTCGCCAACTTATCCAGCAGCAGATGCAACGCCTGCGGGTCAGCGTACATCATCTTTTTAATCACCGTGAAGGCTTTGCTACTGCCGCCTTCCACCATGTAAGTCGCCAGCGTCCACGGGCTGCCGGAGAAGCCGATCAGCGGAACCTCGCCTTTTAGTTCGCGGCGAATCGTACGCACCGCATTCATCACGTAGCCCAGTTCACCTTCTGGATCCGGAATCGGCAGTTTTTCAACGTCGGCTTTGCAGGTGACAGGGGCTGTAAAGCGCGGGCCTTCCCCAGCTTCAAAATAGAGCCCCAGGCCCATCGCGTCCGGAATCGTCAGGATATCCGAGAAAAGGATCGCCGCATCAAGCGGATAACGGCGCAGCGGCTGTAAAGTGACCTCGCAGGCCAGTTCGGCATTTTTGCACAGCGACATAAAATCGCCCGCCTGAGCGCGAGTGGCTTTGTACTCCGGTAGATAACGGCCCGCCTGGCGCATCATCCACACTGGCGTAACATCAACGGGCTGGCGCAGCAGCGCACGTAGATAACGATCGTTTTTGAGTTCGGTCATTTTTACATTCCTTTAGCGTTGATGCGCCCAGTGTAACATGTCAATCATATTCAGCCCGACACATTGCCACCGTATCTTCGATCAAACGGCGCGCGACGGTGCCCGGTGGCGGTAGTAGCGGCAGATCGTCATAATGGTACCAATTTGCTTCCAACAGTTCTTTCGGGTCGATGGCAATCTCGCCGCTGTCATACTCCGCCATAAAAGCGGTCATCAACGACTGCGGGAAAGGCCACGGCTGGGAAGTCACATAGCGCAGATTTTTCACCTTAATCCCGCTCTCCTCCATTACCTCTCGCGCGACCGCCTGTTCTAAGGTTTCGCCGACTTCAACAAACCCGGCCAGCACGGTATGCACGCCGTTGCGGTGGCGAACGTGCTGGGCAAGGAGGATCGAATCCTCACGGCGGATCGCGACGATAATGCAAGGGGCGATTTGCGGGTAGTAACGCTCGCGGCAATGGCTGCACAGCATCGCCCATTCGGTTTTACTCGGGTGCATAGGGTGCCCGCAATAGCCGCAAAATTTATGCGATCGGTAAAACTCCGCCAACTGTACGCCACGTCCCGCCAGTTGGAACAGCCCTGCATCCTGATCGATAACCTGGCGAACCGATCCCATATCATGGCGTCGATGCTGTAACACCAGCCAGACGGGCTCGCCTTGCCATTCACCTATCCGGAGTGCGCGCTGCCCCACAAGATCGAAATTTGCTGCCAGCCCGTGTGGTAATTCCCCATACGGCAACCATAATTTTTGTTCATGGCTGACGATCCACCAGCCACTCTCTAATTTTTCAATTATACGATCCATAGCTCTTGCACTACCTTTGCTTCACTGGCATGTTGTTAACATTATTTTTACATTCATGGCGAGCAGCCTTTTATCTAACTTGCGGAGACAATCATGCTAAACCAGCTGGAAAACCTGACGGAGCGCGTTGGCGGAAGCAACAAACTGGTCGATCGCTGGCTGGATGTACGTAAGCACCTGCTCGTAGCTTACTACAACCTGGTTGGCATTAAGCCTGGCAAAGAATCGTACATGCGGCTGAATGAAAAAGCGCTGGATAATTTTTGTCAGAGCCTGGTCGATTACCTTTCCGCCGGGCACTTCAGTATTTATGAACGTATTCTCCATAAATTGGAAGGAAACGGTCAGCTTTTACATGCGGCAAAAATCTGGCCGCTGCTGGAAGATAATACGCAGCGCATTATGGATTATTACGACACCAGCCTGGAAACTGCCATCGATCACGATAATTGTCTCGAATTTCAACAAGCTCTGTCAGATATCGGCGAAGCGCTGGAAGCCCGCTTTGTGCTGGAAGACAAGCTGATTATGCTGGTGTTTGACGCGATGCACGACGGCGCCAGAGTCAAACGTCCCGCTTGAGTTCTGCGCGAGTAACGGGTAGTTTACTTCAGCCCCCTCTTCGGAGGGGCGGTTATCTTGTCGGAGTGCTAATTTTCCACAAAAGCGTTCGTGATGCGTCAAGGCGGCAAGTCGGTGAATCTCCAGGAGCTTACATAAGTAAGTGACTGGAGTGAGCGGACGAAGCCAACGAAGAGGCAGCGCGAAGGATGAAGTGGAAAAGGCTGAGACCGTTAATTCGGGATCCGCGGAACCTGATCAGGTTAATACCTGCGAAGGGAACAAGAGTAATTCTGCTTTATGCTGCTGCCTTTACGGGCGGCGCACATCCATTACTCCATCCGTCGTCTGACAAGCCACGTCCTTAATTTTTTGGAATGAGCTATGTCTACAACAACGTTAACCCGCCGCGAGCAGCGCGCTAAAGCCCAGCATTTTATCGATACGCTGGAAGGCACCGCGTTTCCCAACTCGAAACGCATCTACGTGACCGGTTCGCAGCATGATATTCGCGTACCGATGCGCGAAATTCAACTGAGCCCCACGCTCATCGGCGGCAGTAAAGACAACCCGCAGTTTGAAGAGAACGAAGCCGTACCGGTATACGACACCTCCGGCCCCTATGGCGATCCTGAGGTGGCGATTAACGTCCAGCAGGGTCTGGCGAAACTGCGCCAGCCATGGATTGATGCACGTAACGATAGCGAAGAATTAGACGACCGTAGCTCGGCTTATACCAGAGAACGTCTGGCCGACGATGGCCTGGACGATCTGCGTTTTACCGGCCTGCTGACGCCAAAACGCGCTAAAGCGGGCAAGTGCGTCACCCAGTTACACTACGCCCGCAAGGGGATCGTCACTCCCGAAATGGAGTTCATCGCCATCCGTGAAAATATGGGCCGCGAGCGCATTCGCAGTGAAGTGCTGCGCCACCAGCATCCGGGCATGAACTTTGGCGCGCGCCTGCCGGAAAACATTACGCCGGAATTCGTGCGTGATGAAGTCGCCGCGGGCCGCGCGATTATCCCTGCCAACATCAACCACCCGGAATCGGAGCCGATGATTATCGGCCGCAACTTCCTGGTCAAAGTGAATGCCAACATCGGTAACTCGGCGGTCACCTCCTCCATCGAAGAAGAGGTGGAGAAGCTGGTGTGGTCAACGCGCTGGGGCGCAGACACGGTGATGGATCTCTCCACCGGCCGCTATATCCACGAAACCCGCGAATGGATCCTGCGTAACAGCCCGGTACCGATCGGCACCGTCCCGATCTACCAGGCGCTGGAGAAGGTCAACGGGATCGCCGAAGATCTTACCTGGGAAGCGTTCCGCGACACGCTGCTGGAGCAGGCTGAACAGGGCGTCGACTACTTCACCATTCACGCAGGCGTGCTGCTGCGCTACGTGCCAATGACCGCCAAACGCCTGACCGGGATTGTCTCACGCGGCGGTTCCATCATGGCAAAGTGGTGTCTCTCCCATCACAAAGAGAACTTCCTGTTCGAACATTTCCGCGAGATTTGTGAAATTTGCGCCGCCTACGACGTCTCCTTGTCGCTGGGCGACGGCCTGCGCCCCGGCTCCATTCAGGACGCCAACGACGAAGCGCAGTTCTCCGAGCTGCATACGCTGGGCGAGCTGACCAAAATCGCCTGGGAATACGACGTGCAGGTGATGATTGAAGGCCCGGGCCACGTGCCGATGCATATGATTCAGCGCAACATGACCGAAGAGCTGGAGAGCTGCCACGAAGCGCCGTTCTACACCTTAGGGCCGTTGACTACCGATATCGCGCCGGGCTATGACCACTTCACCTCCGGCATTGGCGCCGCGATGATCGGCTGGTTTGGCTGCGCGATGCTGTGTTACGTGACGCCGAAAGAACATCTCGGCCTGCCAAACAAAGAAGATGTGAAGCAGGGGCTGATCACCTACAAAATCGCCGCCCACGCCGCTGACTTAGCCAAAGGACATCCGGGCGCGCAGATCCGCGATAACGCGATGTCGAAAGCGCGCTTCGAATTCCGCTGGGAAGATCAGTTTAACCTCGCGCTCGACCCGTTCACCGCCCGCGCTTATCACGATGAAACCCTACCGCAGGAGTCCGGTAAGGTCGCTCACTTCTGTTCCATGTGCGGGCCAAAGTTCTGCTCGATGAAAATCAGCCAGGAGGTCCGCGATTACGCCGCCGCGCAAGCCATTGAAGTCGGCATGGCGGATATGTCGGAAAACTTCCGCGCCAAAGGCGGCGAAATCTATCTCAAGCGGGAGGAAGTCTGATGTATCAGCCTGATTTCCCGACCGTGCCGTTCCGTCTCGGGCTTTACCCGGTGGTGGACAGCGTTGCATGGATTGAGCGTCTACTGGAGGTGGGCGTGCGCACGATCCAGCTGCGTATCAAAGATAAACGCAATGAAGAGGTGGAAGCGGATGTTATCGCTGCCATCGCACTGGGGCGTCGTTATGACGCCCGCCTGTTTATCAACGATTACTGGCGTCTGGCAATTAAGCACCGCGCTTACGGCGTGCATCTGGGCCAGGAAGACCTTGAAACCACCGACCTGAAAGCGATTCAGGCGGCGGGCTTACGCCTGGGCGTATCGACCCACGATGATATGGAGATAGACGTGGCGCTGGCCGCTAAGCCTTCTTATATCGCACTCGGCCACGTCTTCCCGACGCAAACCAAGCAAATGCCTTCCGCCCCGCAGGGACTGGCGCAGTTGGCCAGTCATATTGAACGACTGGCGGATTACCCGACCGTCGCGATCGGCGGCATCAGCCTTGAACGCGCTCCGGCGGTACTGGCGACCGGCGTCGGCAGCGTGGCTGTGGTTAGCGCCATTACCCAGGCGGCAGACTGGCGTGAAGCCACCGCGCAACTGCTGGCAATCGTGGGAGTCGGCGATGAATGACCGTGACTTTATGCGCTACAGCCGGCAAATCCTGCTCGGCGATATCGCCATTGAAGGCCAGCAAAAGCTGCTCGCGAGTCATGTGCTGATCGTGGGTTTAGGCGGGTTAGGTTCACCCGCCGCGCTGTATCTGGCGGGAGCAGGCATCGGCACACTGACGCTGGCGGATGATGACGATGTCCATTTGAGCAATCTCCAGCGGCAAATTCTGTTCACCACCGATGATATCGCCCACCCGAAGGCGCAGGCGGCAAAGCTACGGCTGGCGCAGCTCAACCCCGGTAGCAAGCTGATCGTATTGCAACAGCGTCTGACTGGCGATGTGCTTAAAAACGCGGTAGCACACGCCGACGTGGTGCTCGACTGTACCGACAACATGGCGACCCGTCAGGAAATTAACGCCGCCTGCGTGGCACTGAATACACCATTAATTACCGCCAGCGCCGTCGGCTTTGGCGGCCAATTGATGGTACTGACGCCACCGTGGGAGCAAGGCTGCTACCGTTGCCTGTGGCCGGACGATGTCGAGCCTGAACGCAACTGCCGTACCGCCGGTATCGTCGGACCGGTTGTTGGCATGATGGGCACTTTGCAGGCGCTGGAGGCGATTAAATTACTCAGCGGTATTGAGACGCCCAGCGGAGAGCTACGCCTGTTTGACGGTAAAACCAGCCAGTGGCGCAGCCTGGCGCTGCGTCGTGCCAGCGGCTGTCCGGTATGCGGAGGGCGACATGCAAATTCAGTTCAATGATGAACCGATGCAGTGCGCCGCAGGGCAAACCGTCAGTGAGCTGCTCACGCAACTCAATCAGCTTAAACCGGGCGCGGCGCTGGCGCTCAATCAGCAGATCCTGCCGCGCGAGCAGTGGGAACAGCAAATCGTGCAGGAAGGCGACCAGATCCTGTTTTTTCAGGTTATTGCAGGGGGTTGATATGTTACGTATTGCCGACAAAACGTTTGATTCACATCTGTTCACCGGTACCGGAAAATTTGCTTCGTCGCAGCTGATGGTCGAGGCGATTCGCGCCTCCGGCAGCCAGTTGGTGACGCTGGCGATGAAGCGCGTGGACCTGCGCCAGCACAACGATGCGATTCTGGCGCCGCTGATTGAAGCGGGCGTCACGCTGCTGCCCAATACCTCCGGGGCGAAAACTGCCGAAGAGGCGATCTTCGCCGCCCAACTGGCGCGGGAAGCGCTGGGCACCCACTGGCTGAAATTAGAAATCCATCCGGATGCCCGTTGGCTGCTGCCGGATCCGATCGAAACGCTAAAAGCTGCCGAGGCGCTGGTGAAGCAGGGCTTCGTGGTGCTGCCCTACTGCGGCGCGGATCCGGTTTTGTGCAAGCGGCTGGAAGAGGTCGGCTGCGCGGCGGTGATGCCGCTTGGCGCGCCTATCGGTTCGAATCAGGGGCTGGAAACCAAAGCGATGCTGGAGATTATTATCCAGCAGGCGACCGTGCCGGTGGTGGTCGACGCCGGGATCGGCGTGCCCAGCCATGCGGCGCAGGCGCTGGAAATGGGCGCTGATGCGGTACTGGTCAACACGGCGATTGCCGTGGCGGACGATCCGGTGATGATGGCAACCGCTTTCCGTCTGGCGGTGGAAGCCGGATTACTGGCGCGTCAGGCGGTGCCGGGGAATCGTAGCACCTACGCCAGCGCCACCAGCCCGCTCACCGGCTTTCTGGAGGCCCTGGCATGAAAACCTTCACCGACCGCTGGCGGCAACTGGAGTGGGACGATATTCGCCTGCGCATCAACGGTAAAACTGCCGCCGACGTGGAGCGCGCGCTGAACGCCGCGCATCTTAGCCGGGACGATTTGATGGCGTTGCTCTCCCCCGCCGCCGCCGATTATCTGGAACCGATAGCGCAGCGGGCACAAAGGCTGACCCGACAACGCTTTGGCAACACCGTCAGTTTCTACGTGCCGCTTTATCTCTCAAACCTCTGTGCCAACGACTGCACCTACTGCGGCTTCTCGATGAGCAACCGCATCAAGCGTAAGACGCTGGATGAGGCTGAAATTGCCCGCGAGTGCTCAGCTATCCGTGAGCTGGGTTTTGAACATCTGCTGTTGGTCACCGGCGAACATCAGGCCAAAGTCGGCATGGACTATTTCCGCCGCCATCTCCCGGCCATTCGTCGCCAGTTTTCCTCGCTGCATATGGAAGTGCAGCCGCTGGCGACCGAGGAGTATGCCGAGCTAAAGACGCTGGGGCTGGATGGCGTGATGGTGTATCAGGAGACCTATCACGAACCGGTATACGCTCAGCACCATCTACGGGGCAAAAAGCAAGACTTCTTCTGGCGGCTGGAGACGCCAGACAGACTGGGACGCGCGGGGATCGATAAAATTGGTTTAGGCGCGCTAATCGGGCTTTCCGACAGCTGGCGGGTTGATTGCTATATGGTGGCGGAGCATCTGTTGTGGATGCAAAAACAGTACTGGCAGAGCCGTTACTCCATCTCGTTTCCTCGCCTGCGGCCCTGCGCCGGAGGCGTTGAACCCGCATCGATCATGGACGAGCGACAGTTGGTACAAACCATTTGCGCGTTTCGTTTACTGGCGCCAGAAATTGAGCTATCACTCTCCACCCGCGAATCGCCGTGGTTTCAAGACCATGTGATTCCTCTGGCAATCAACAACGTCAGCGCCTTCTCAAAAACGCAGCCCGGCGGCTACGCTGACGATCATCCGGAACTGGAGCAGTTTTCTCCCCACGATGCCCGTCGGCCTGAAACAGTAGCAAGCGCGTTAAGCGCGCAAGGATTGCAGCCCGTCTGGAAAGACTGGGACAGTTGGCTGGGGCGCGCTTCGCAAACGCGGTGAACCCGTATGTAAACGCATTAGTATTTCACGAACGAGTACGTAATGCGAAAAACGGGAGATTGTTATCGACCTCCCGTTTTTTTATGTCCGTTCTGAACAGCACTGCGATTTTAAAGTTGGCTGTAGTAGAGAAAACTGAGCATCAAATATTTTTTCGCCGAAACTTGATAGTTTATGCCAATATTTTATGTATTCAATAGCATGATTATTGCCATTTCCACTACTGCACATGCCTAGCCCATGAACTTTGCGTAAACTGACTGGTATTCATTATAATGTTATCATGCTTAAACTCAATAAAATCGCAAAAAGAATTATAATCTTCATTTAAAGAATAATTAAAATGTTTTCTAATTCCATTACATACACCATCGGAATAGGGATCAGCATCAAATTTAGTATGCATTATTTCCAATCCAGCAAGTAAAGCCGGGTGGTTATTGCGATCAACAGCTATTATCCCGTTCTCCATAGAAGCACGGCCATCTATCCTTTCTACATGAACAGCGATTCCATCCGGAATATATATACCCCCCAATTTTTCCGTGATAATCATATCAGCATCGAGATATATACACCCACTATTTGTTGATAAATCATAACACCCAACCTTATCCGCCTCCAGGAATAACTGGCCAGCCTTTAACATAGCCATATTCCTGTAAAAATCAAACCATACATGGCCTTTATCCAGTAAGTAAGATTTAATTAATGAATCATTATCCTCTTGAATATCACTCAATTCTTTTTTCAATAGCTGCAGTAAATGATAATCCCTTTTTTCTTCTGGCATGGACTCTTGCTTAGAAATATTTTCCATATAAATTTCTGATAATTTTTTATCGTACATGCTAAAGTCAATATCATTTCTATATATGACTTTTATGTTTTCATAGTCATACTCAAGTTTTGAAAAAGCATCCTTTTGTCCCGGGAAAAAATCACCATCTACAAAAATACCTATAAGACGTTCTTTTTCAATTGTTGCTGCTTTAATGATATTGTTAAGGTAGGGGTTTTTCTCTGTGTTAATTATAGGTATATCATTTTTCCCAAAGCGAGCAGGATTCCGCTCAAACCACTGGAAGAGAAGAGGGGTTTTCTCATCTAAAAAGCACAAGGGATAATCTTTTCCATTAAAACTTGTAAACTGAATGTCCCTGTCGGTAACAGTTTTAACCAATTCATTTTTTGAAAGCGCGGGAACATATCTATTTAATGGTGGGATCATAACAATTAAATGCTCCATACTTACTTCATTACATATTTTACATGATGATTATTAGCACATGTTTTTTAGCGTTGCAATCGCTGTCAGCTAAAAGATGTTAAACTAAGCATTAACCGATGGATACATAAATATCCTACTAGTGAGCAATTAAATAAATAATTTATTAACTTTATTTTTATTCCAGAAATGGCATCATATTTATAATTCCTGTAATAAGAGCAAACAAAGACCTTAATGGAATTAAATACTCCATTTAATAATTTAAAATATCCCGTGTAAACAATCAATAAAACAGGTTTATCATTTAATGTATGAACAGCAGGCATTTTATAATGGCGAGCCAATAGACTTTAATAACTTAGATTTATGGGATAAATTTAAAGTCACATTTGGATTCAATGTTACAGAAAAAAACAAACCCAATGGTATAAAAATTCAATTTTGAGTATTGTGGATTCTCTACTTTTATTACGCCGGTTGATGGCGTTGACGGGATTTTAGCAAAGTGGTTCTCAAACAAACATAATGTGATTGTCCCAACGCCTTATACATTCGGTCAAGGCCCCATTCCTGGCGTCAATCTTTATCGTAATACAAAAGCAAAATTTGTTATGGCTAACGGCGGTAATAGTCTTCCCTGTGCGATGGCAAAATATAATGCAAAAACTGGACAATTTATTCATATAACCAGTGATAGTGAGTTTTCACCAATAATGCGAGAAACAAGAGTCATGAAAAAATAATTCATTTATTCATTAAATTTATAATTACAGATAAAATCAAGAGCCAGCATGGCATTGAAAAATAAAATACGGCTTTTTTATCCGCGCTGGTTTTGACTTGATGAAGAATAACGGTGGCGACAATAATAATAAGACAATAAATAAATATAAGTAATGATTTATGGTGAAGTATATATAACGATAGAAACAATAAAAAAGCGGACAGAACATTTGAAATGGTTATCTTTTTTGTAAATACTAAAAGACTAAACATTAAATAGATTAATGAAATAATCGCTGGCATTTTCTTTCCTTGCAGGCAAGCGCCCCGGAATTCGGTATCCAGAATGAAGCTGGTGGAGGGATAAATACCCCTCCACCATTTAACGATTACTCGTTATCAGAACCGCCCAGACCTGCGTTCAGCAGTTCTGCCAGGCTTGCAGATGCATCTTCCGCAGTGACCTGCGGTGTTGCTGGCTGCTCGCCCGCGGCGCGACGGCGCATACGATCCTGGTGGTACGCATAACCGGTACCGGCCGGAATCAGACGACCCACGATAACGTTCTCTTTCAGGCCGCGCAGTTCGTCGCGTTTACCCGCAACGGCTGCTTCGGTCAGGACACGCGTGGTCTCCTGGAACGATGCGGCAGAGATGAACGATTCGGTTGCCAGAGACGCTTTGGTAATACCCAGCAGATCTCGGGAGAAGGTAGCCCCCACTTTGCCGTTCGCTTCCAGCTCGCGGTTAGCGATCTTGACGCGAGAGTATTCAACCTGTTCGCCTTCCAGGAAGTCGGAACTACCGGCGCTTTCGATGGTCGCTTTACGCAGCATCTGACGAACGATAACTTCGATGTGTTTATCGTTAATCTTAACGCCCTGCAGACGGTATACATCCTGAACTTCGTTAACAATGTAACGCGTCACAGCATGAACGCCACGCAGACGCAGAATGTCGTGCGGCGCTTCCGGACCATCGGAAATCACATCACCACGTTCTACACGTTCCCCTTCGAACACGTTGAGCTGACGCCATTTCGGAATCATCTCTTCGTACGGATCGCTACCATCAACCGGCGTGATCACCAGACGACGTTTGCCTTTGGTTTCTTTACCGAAGGAAACGATACCTGCGATTTCAGCAAGGATTGCTGGCTCTTTCGGACGACGCGCTTCGAACAGATCCGCAACGCGCGGCAGACCACCGGTAATATCCTTGGTACCGCCGGATTCCTGCGGAATACGCGCCAGGGTGTCACCAGAACTGATCTGTACGCCATCTTCCAGCTGTACAATCGCTTTACCCGGCAGGAAGTACTGCGCAGGCATATCGGTACCCGGGATCAGAACGTCATTACCCTGAGCATCAACGATTTTCAGCGCCGGACGCAGATCTTTACCACCGGTAGTACGTTCAGCCGAATCCAGAACCACCAGCGAAGACAAACCGGTCAGTTCGTCGGTCTGACGCGTAATGGTCTGACCGTCGATCATGTCAGTGAAGCGGATGAAACCACTCACTTCGGTGATAACCGGCATGGTGTGCGGGTCCCAGTTTGCCACGGTTTCGCCGCCGGCAACCTGCTCGCCATCACCTTTCGCCATGACAGCGCCATAAGGCACTTTATAGCTCTCTTTGGTACGACCGAATTCGTCGATCAGCTTCAGTTCGGTGTTACGGGAAGTGATAACCAGTTTACCGCTGGAGTTCACAACCGACTTCACGTTGCTGAGCTTGATGCTACCTTTGTTCTTAACCTGGATGCTGGATTCAGCAGCCGCACGCGATGCCGCACCACCGATGTGGAACGTACGCATCGTCAGCTGTGTACCCGGTTCACCGATGGACTGTGCCGCGATAACGCCGATAGCTTCACCTTTGTTGATGATGTGGCCACGCGCCAGGTCACGACCATAGCAGTGCGCACATACACCAAAGTCGGTGTCGCAGGATACAACAGAACGCACTTTAACGGCGTCAACGGAGTTTGCTTCCAGCAGGTCACACCACTGTTCGTGCAGTAGCGTGTTGCGTGGAACCAGAATGTCCGCGGTACCCGGTTTCAGCACATCTTCCGCCGTCACACGACCCAGAACGCGGTCACGCAGCGGCTCTTTCACGTCGCCACCCTCGATAACCGGGGTCATCAGGATACCTTCGTGCGTACCACAGTCATCTTCGGTCACCACCAGATCCTGCGCGACGTCAACCAGACGACGGGTCAGATAACCGGAGTTCGCGGTTTTCAGTGCGGTATCCGCCAGACCTTTACGCGCACCGTGCGTGGAGATGAAGTACTGGAGTACGTTCAGACCTTCACGGAAGTTCGCGGTGATTGGCGTTTCGATGATGGAGCCATCCGGCTTCGCCATCAGACCACGCATACCTGCCAGCTGACGAATCTGTGCCGCAGAACCACGCGCACCGGAGTCGGCCATCATATAGATGCTGTTGAAGGAGACCTGCTGCTCTTCCTGGCCGTCACGGTTAATCACGGTTTCGGTTTGCAGGTTATCCATCATCGCTTTAGATACACGATCGTTCGCCGCAGCCCAGATATCGATAACTTTGTTATAGCGTTCGCCAGCGGTTACCAGACCAGACTGGAACTGCTCCTGGATCTCAGCAACTTCGGCTTCCGCCTCAGAGATGATCTCGTGTTTTTTCTCCGGGATGACCATGTCATCAATACCAACGGACGCACCTGAACGCGCTGCATAAGCAAAGCCGGTGTACATCGTCTGGTCCGCAAAAATAACGGTCGGTTTCAGGCCCAGAATACGGTAGCAAGTGTTCAGCATTTTGGAGATCGCTTTCTTGCCCAGCGCCTGGTTGACGATGGAGAAAGGCAGACCTTTCGGTACGATCATCCACAGAATGGCGCGACCAACGGTCGTGTCTTTCAGGCTGGTGTGCGCAACGAATTCGCCGTTTTCATCTTTTTCATATTCAGTGATACGCACTTTAACGCGCGCATGCAGAGAGGCCAGACCTGCGCGATAGATACGCTCAGCTTCTTTCGGGCCAGTCAGCACCATGCCTTCGCCTTTGGCGTTAACACAGTCACGGGTCATGTAGTACAGACCCAACACCACGTCCTGAGACGGAACGATGATAGGTTCGCCGTTCGCCGGAGACAGGATGTTGTTGGTAGACATCATCAGCGCACGCGCTTCAAGCTGGGCTTCCAGCGTCAGCGGTACGTGAACAGCCATCTGGTCACCATCGAAGTCGGCGTTATATGCCGCACAAACCAGCGGGTGCAGCTGGATAGCTTTACCTTCGATCAGTACCGGTTCAAATGCCTGGATACCCAGACGGTGCAGTGTTGGTGCACGGTTCAGCAGTACCGGGTGTTCGCGGATAACTTCGTCCAGGATATCCCAAACGACAGCTTCTTCGCGCTCAACCATTTTCTTCGCGGCTTTGATGGTGGTGGCAAGGCCACGCAATTCCAGTTTGCCGTAGATGAACGGTTTGAACAGCTCCAGCGCCATTTTCTTCGGCAGACCGCACTGGTGCAGACGCAGGTATGGACCTACGGTGATAACAGAACGACCGGAGTAGTCAACACGCTTACCGAGCAGGTTCTGACGGAAACGACCTTGTTTACCTTTGATCATGTCGGCCAAAGATTTCAGAGGACGTTTGTTAGAACCGGTGATCGCACGACCGCGACGACCGTTATCCAGCAGGGCGTCAACCGCTTCCTGCAGCATACGTTTTTCGTTACGTACGATGATGTCCGGCGCAGCCAGATCCAGCAGACGCTTCAGACGATTGTTACGGTTAATGACGCGACGATACAGATCGTTCAGATCTGACGTGGCGAAACGACCACCATCCAGCGGAACCAGCGGACGCAGATCTGGCGGCAGAACCGGCAGAACGGTCAGGATCATCCACTCTGGCTTGTTGCCAGACTGAACGAAAGCTTCCAGCAGTTTGATACGCTTGGTCAGCTTTTTACGCTTGGTTTCGGAGTTGGTTTCGTTCAGCTCTTCGCGCAGAGTTTCACACTCTTGCTCCAGATCCATGCTCTTCAGCAGGGCCTGGATAGCTTCCGCACCCATCTTCGCGTCGAATTCGTCACCGAACTCTTCCAGCGCGTCCAGATACTGCTCTTCAGTCAGAATCTGTTGACGTTCCAGGTTGGTCATACCGCCTTCGATAACCACATAAGATTCGAAGTACAGTACGCGTTCGATATCGCGCAACGGCATATCGAGCAGCAGACCGATACGGGACGGCAGCGATTTCAGGAACCAGATGTGAGCAGTCGGAGACGCCAGCTCGATGTGGCCCATACGCTCACGGCGTACTTTGGTCTGGGTCACTTCAACGCCGCACTTCTCACAAATAACACCACGGTGTTTCAGGCGCTTGTACTTACCGCACAGGCACTCGTAGTCTTTTACCGGCCCAAAGATACGGGCGCAGAAAAGGCCGTCACGCTCAGGTTTGAACGTACGGTAGTTGATGGTTTCCGGCTTTTTAACTTCACCGAAAGACCATGAACGGATCATGTCTGGCGAAGCCAGAGCAATTTTGATCGCATCAAACTCTTCGGTTTTAGTCTGCGCTTTCAGAAACTTTAATAAATCTTTCACGGATTTGCTCCCGTCGGAGTTAGCACAATCTGGTGTCGGGTTTTACCCCGACACCAGTGACCTGTTTGAGCGAGAATTACTCGTCTTCCAGTTCGATGTTGATGCCCAGCGAGCGGATCTCTTTCAACAGAACGTTGAAGGATTCCGGCATACCCGGTTCCATCTGATGGTTGCCGTCCACGATGTTCTTATACATCTTGGTACGACCGTTCACGTCATCAGACTTAACGGTGAGCATTTCCTGCAGGGTGTAGGCGGCGCCGTAAGCTTCCAGCGCCCACACTTCCATCTCCCCGAAGCGCTGACCACCGAACTGCGCCTTACCACCCAGCGGCTGCTGAGTAACTAGGCTGTAAGAACCGGTAGAACGCGCATGCATCTTGTCATCAACCAGGTGGTTCAGTTTCAGCATGTACATGTAACCGACGGTTACCGGACGTTCGAACTGTTCACCCGTACGGCCATCGAACAGGGTGATCTGACCGGAGGTCGGCAGGTCGCCCAGTTTCAGCAGCTCTTTGATTTCCGCTTCTTTCGCACCGTCAAACACTGGTGTGGCAATCGGCATACCTTTGCGCAGGTTTTCTGCCAGACGCAGCACTTCATCATCGCTGAAGGTGCTCAGGTCGACTTTCTGACGAACGTCGGCGCCCAGATCGTAGGCACGCTGGATGAATTCGCGCAGTTTCGCGACTTCCTGCTGCTGTTTCAGCATGGCGTTAATCTTGTCGCCAATACCTTTCGCAGCCATACCCAGGTGGGTTTCCAGAATCTGACCGATGTTCATACGAGACGGTACGCCCAGCGGGTTCAGTACGATGTCTACCGGCGTGCCGTTTTCATCGTAAGGCATGTCTTCGATCGGGTTGATCTTAGAGATAACACCCTTGTTACCGTGACGACCTGCCATCTTATCACCCGGCTGGATACGGCGTTTAACGGCCAGATAGACCTTCACGATCTTCAGCACGCCCGGCGCCAGATCGTCGCCCTGGGTGATTTTACGGCGCTTCGCTTCAAGTTTTTTCTCGAACTCGTGTTTCAGTTCGTCATACTGCTCAGCCAGTTGCTCCAGCTGATTTTGTTTCTCTTCGTCGGTCAGACCGAGTTCCAGCCAGCGGTCGCGCGGCAGTTTGTCGAGCTTCTCAGCTTCAACGCCGCCGGACACCAGTACCGCACGGATACGGCTAAACAGGCCCGCTTCGAGGATCTGCAGTTCTTCAGACAGGTCTTTTTTCGCCTGCTTGAGCTGCATCTCTTCGATTTCCAGAGCACGTTTGTCTTTTTCTACGCCATCGCGAGTAAAGACCTGAACGTCGATAACCGTACCGGAGACACCGTTAGGTACGCGCAGAGAAGAGTCTTTAACGTCAGACGCTTTCTCACCGAAGATCGCACGCAGCAGTTTCTCTTCCGGCGTCAGCTGGGTTTCACCTTTCGGCGTTACCTTACCGACCAGAATGTCGCCGCCAGTCACTTCCGCGCCGATGTAAACGATACCGGATTCATCCAGTTTGGAGAGCGCCGCTTCACCCACGTTCGGGATATCAGCGGTGATCTCTTCCGGCCCCAGCTTGGTGTCACGGGACACGCACGCCAGTTCCTGAATGTGGATGGTGGTGAAACGGTCTTCCTGGACAACACGCTCGGATACGAGGATGGAGTCTTCGAAGTTGTAGCCGTTCCACGGCATGAACGCCACGCGCATGTTCTGACCGAGCGCCAGTTCACCGAGGTCGGTGGACGGACCGTCTGCCAACACGTCGCCGCGTTCAACCGGCTCGCCCAGAGACACACATGGCATCTGGTTGATACAGGTGTTCTGGTTAGAGCGGGTGTATTTGGTCAGGTTATAGATGTCGATACCCGCTTCGCCCGGGTACATCTCGTCTTCGTTAACTTTGATAACGATACGGGACGCATCCACGTACTGAACAGTACCGCCACGTTTAGCTACTGCAGTAACACCGGAGTCGACGGCGACAGCACGTTCCATACCGGTACCCACCAGCGGCTTGTCAGCGCGCAGAGTCGGAACCGCCTGACGTTGCATGTTCGCACCCATCAATGCACGGTTGGCGTCATCGTGTTCCAGGAACGGGATCAGGGACGCACCGACGGAGACCACCTGCTGGGTGGAAACGTCCATGTAGTCAACCTGGTCACGGCTGAACAAGCTGGATTCGCCTTTGCTACGGCAGGTAACCAGATCTTCTACAAAGTGGCCTTCGTCATCCAGGTTGGAGTTCGCCTGAGCGATAACGTAGTTGCCTTCTTCGATAGCAGACAGGTAATGAATTTCGTCAGTGACCACGCCATCAACCACACGACGGTACGGCGTCTCAAGGAAACCATATTCGTTAGTCTGTGCGTACACGGACAGGGAGTTGATCAGACCGATGTTCGGACCTTCCGGCGTTTCGATAGGACATACGCGACCGTAGTGCGTCGGGTGTACGTCTCGAACTTCGAAGCCTGCGCGTTCGCGGGTCAGACCGCCTGGGCCGAGTGCGGAGATACGACGTTTGTGCGTAATCTCAGACAGCGGGTTGTTCTGGTCCATAAACTGAGACAGCTGGCTGGAACCAAAGAACTCTTTCACTGCGGCGGAAATCGGCTTGGCGTTGATCATATCCTGAGGCATCAGGGTATCCAGATCGCCCAGAGACAGACGCTCTTTCACCGCACGCTCTACACGCACCAGGCCAACGCGGAACTGGTTTTCCGCCATTTCGCCGACGGAACGGATACGACGGTTGCCGAGGTGGTCGATATCATCCACTTCGCCTTTACCGTTACGGATATCGATGAGCTTCTTCATGACATCAATGATGTCGTCTTTGCTCAGGATACCGGAACCTTCGATTTCGTCGCGCAGCAGAGAACGGTTGAACTTCATACGACCCACCGCAGACAGGTCATAGCGGTCTTCGGAGAAGAACAGGTTCTCGAACAGGCTTTCAGCCGCTTCACGAGTCGGCGGCTCACCAGGGCGCATCATGCGGTAGATTTCTACCAGCGCGCTCAGACGATCGTTAGTTGGGTCGACGCGTACCGTTTCAGAAATGTACGGGCCGTGGTCCAGATCGTTGGTAAACAGCGTTTCGATACGTTTGTGGCCGGACTGGCTCAGCTTAGCCAGCAGATCCAGGCTCAGCTCCATGTTCGCCGCGCAGATCAGCTCGCCAGTGGATTCGTCAACGTAGTCTTTAGAGACGACTTTACCTGCGATGTACTCAACCGGAACTTCGATATGCTTGATATCGTCTTTTTCCAGCTGACGGATGTGACGCGCGGTAATGCGACGGCCTTTTTCAACGTACACTTTGCCGTTAGCTTCGATATCGAACGACGCAGTTTCGCCGCGCAGACGTTCTGGAATCAGCTCCATCTGCAGCTTGTTGTCGCGAATTTCGAAGACGACTTTCTCAAAGAACAGGTCAAGGATCTGCTCAGTAGTGTAGTTCAGCGCACGCAGGATGATGGTCGCAGGCAGTTTACGGCGACGGTCGATACGCACGAACAGGTTGTCCTTCGGATCGAATTCGAAGTCCAGCCAGGAACCACGGTAAGGAATGATGCGCGCGTTATACAGCACTTTACCCGAAGAGTGGGTTTTACCTTTGTCGGAGTCAAAGAAGACGCCCGGACTACGGTGCAGCTGAGAAACGATAACACGCTCAGTACCGTTGATAACAAAGGTACCGTTGTCGGTCATGAGCGGAATTTCGCCCATGTAGACTTCTTGTTCTTTAATGTCTTTAACGGTGCCTTCCGGCGCTTCGCGCTCGTAGATCACCAGACGCAGTTTTACGCGCAGCGGTGCGGAATAGGTCACGCCACGGATCTGACATTCCTGAACGTCAAACACCGGTTCGCCAAGGCGGTAGCTGACGTACTGCAGCTCGGAATTACCGCTGTAGCTCTGAATCGGGAACACGGAACGGAAGGCTGCTTCCAGGCCGTACTGCCCTTCAGGATCTTGCTCGATAAACTTCTGAAACGAGTCAAGCTGGATAGAAAGGAGATAAGGTACATCCAGAACTTGTGGACGTTTACCAAAATCCTTACGAATACGTTTTTTCTCGGTATAGGAGTAAACCATAGGGTTCCTCAGCTCGCTGACAAGTCGACCCATCTGTCCTGCGGGGGACAGTTTGTGCAACACTATTTTGTTGACCGGAAAATGGATACTTTCCGCAATGCCTGTTGCTATCACGCTTAAACCATTTCATTGCGATTTACACAGAACGTACGCTCTGTCGCAGTATATTAAGTCGTCGATAGAAACAAGCATTGAAAGGCACAGCAGTAGTCAAACAGTGTGAAACGCTACTGGCGCCTTACAGCGCAAAAAGGCTGGTGACTAAAAAGTCACCAGCCATCAGCCTGATTTCTCAGGCTGCAACCGGAAGGGTTGGCTTATTTAACTTCAACTTCAGCGCCAGCTTCTTCCAGAGATTTTTTCAGTGCTTCAGCGTCATCTTTGCTCACGCCTTCTTTCAGAGCGGCCGGAGCAGATTCTACCAGGTCTTTAGCTTCTTTCAGACCCAGGCCAGTTGCGCCACGTACTGCTTTGATAACAGCAACTTTGTTAGCGCCAGCAGCTTTCAGAATTACGTCGAATTCAGTTTTTTCTTCAGCAGCTTCAGCCGGGCCAGCAGCTACAGCTACAGCAGCAGCAGCGGAAACACCGAATTTTTCTTCCATTGCAGAAATCAGTTCTACAACGTCCATTACGGACATAGCGGATACTGCTTCAATGATTTGATCTTTAGTGATAGACATTTAAATTGTTCCTGAATATCAGAATAAGTTTATACGTAAGCAAATGCTTGATAAAGACAACTGCGATTACGCAGCTTCTTTTGCATCGCGTACAGCAGCCAGCGTGCGAACCAGTTTGCCAGCCGAAGCTTCTTTCATGGTTGCCATCAGGCGTGCAATTGCTTCTTCGTAGGTCGGCAGAGTTGCCAGGCGGTCGATCTGAGACGCCGGGATCAGCTCACCTTCAAAGGCTGCAGCTTTGACCTCAAATTTTGCATTCGCTTTCGCGAACTCTTTGAACAGACGAGCAGCAGCGCCCGGGTGTTCCATAGAGTATGCAATCAGGGTCGGACCAACAAACGTGTCTTTCAGGCACTCGAACTGAGTACCTTCAACGACGCGGCGCAGCAGGGTGTTACGAACAACACGCATGTATACGCCAGCTTCACGACCTGCTTTACGCAGTTCAGTCATTTTATCTACAGTTACGCCACGGGAATCCGCAACTACTGCAGACAGCGCGCCTTTGGCTACTTCGCTGACTTCAGCAACAATCGCTTGTTTGTCTTGAAGATTTAAAGCCATTAGCTTTGCTCCTGGATGTTTGCCGGAACTCATGTTCCGGAACTCACTTCACTCATCTCAACGAGAAGAGCGTCTTAATACGGTGAGCAGAAACAAGCCAGAGTATCAAAAATAATCTTAGCGTTCTGTCACCGTCTACGCAGGGGATTAAGCCTCTTGCGAGACGCCTGCGGTCTGCGACGGAGGCCTGGATAGGCCAGGCTCCAACGAACAAATTCTTTCTATGACTTCGTCCTTTGAACCGCAGCTGTGTTAGCTGCGCTCGTTCACACCAGTTACATAGTCAACTATGCTCCTGGCGACTCACTCACTTGCTGCCTTGCTGCAATTCAAATGACTCGCATAGTGCTCTGTTATATTTCAACAGAATCGTGGGGGTAAGATTGTAGACAAAATCACCGCCCACGTAAAGACTAATCTTAGTTCGCAGATGCGCTCAGACCAGCCTGATCAACGGCAACGCCAGCACCCATGGTGGTGGAGATGCTAACTTTCTTGATGTACACGCCTTTCGCCTGGCTCGGTTTTGCTTTTTTCAGCGCAACCAGCAGAGCTTCCAGGTTTTCTTTCAGTTTGTCAGCGTCAAAGTCCACTTTACCGATGGTGGTGTGGATGATGCCGTTTTTGTCGTTACGGTAACGAACCTGACCTGCTTTAGCGTTCTTAACCGCTTCAGCAACGTTCGGAGTTACGGTACCGACTTTCGGGTTTGGCATCAGGCCGCGCGGACCCAGAACCTGGCCCAGCTGGCCAACAACGCGCATTGCATCCGGGGATGCGATAACAACGTCGAAGTTCATTTCGCCTTTCTTGATCTGGTCAGCCAGATCTTCCATACCTACCAGCTCAGCGCCAGCAGCTTTAGCTGCTTCAGCGTTCGGGCCCTGGGTAAATACGGCAACGCGAACAGAACGGCCAGTACCGTGCGGCAGTACAGTCGCGCCACGAACGTTCTGGTCAGATTTACGAGCATCGATGCCGAGGTTAACGGCAACGTCAACGCTTTCGTTGAATTTAGCAGTGGCCAGCTCTTTCAGCAGGGCAATAGCTTCGTTGATGTCGTACTGTTTGGTCGCATCAACTTTTTCACGGATCACGCGCATACGCTTGGTCAGTTTAGCCATTTCTTAGTCCTCCACTACCAGGCCCATGGAACGTGCAGTACCTTCGATGGAGCGAGTCATCGCTTCAATGTCGGCACCGGTCATGTCGGCAGCTTTGGTCTGCGCGATTTCCTGCAGCTGAGCGCGGGAAATTTTACCTACTTTGTCTTTGTTCGGCTTGCCGGAACCAGACTTGATACCAGCCGCTTTTTTCAGCAGAACAGCTGCCGGAGGCGTTTTGGTAACGAAGGTGAAAGAACGGTCAGCGTAAACGGTAATAACAACCGGAATCGGCAGACCTTTTTCGATGGAATCCGTTTTTGCGTTGAACGCTTTGCAGAATTCCATGATGTTCACACCCTGCTGACCCAGTGCTGGACCAACTGGCGGACTCGGGTTCGCCATACCAGCTGCAACCTGCAGCTTGACGTAGGCTTGTACTTTCTTAGCCATTCTAAATTCCTCGAATTGGGTAGTATCGCTTCAAAGAAGCTCCCCGTGATAAATATCGCTTTATAGGCATAAGGCCCATAAAAACAAAAGGCGCGAAATTGTATGTCAATTTCGCGCCCTATGCAACGATTAGATCGCTGCTTTTTTGATCGCAGCCTTACGCTTTCTCAACCTGGCTGAAGTCCAGCTCTACCGGGGTCGCACGACCGAAGATAGAAACAGACACTTTCAGGCGAGACTTCTCATAATCGACTTCTTCGACAACGCCGTTAAAGTCTGCGAACGGACCGTCGTTAACACGAACCATTTCACCCGGTTCAAACAGAGTTTTCGGCCGCGGCTTATCGCCAACCTGCTGCAGGCGGTTCATGATCGCATCGACTTCTTTGTCGCTGATCGGCGCCGGACGGTCAGACGTACCGCCGATAAAGCCCATCACACGCGGCACGCTGCGCACCAGGTGCCAGCTTGCGTCGTTCATGACCATCTGGACCAGAACGTAACCCGGGAAGAATTTGCGTTCGCTTTTGCGACGCTGGCCGCCACGGATCTCAACGACTTCTTCAGTCGGCACCATAACTTCGCCAAACAGCTCTTCCATATTGTGTAATTTGATATGCTCGCGCAGCGATGTGGCTACGCGGCCTTCAAAACCGGAAAACGCCTGAACGACGTACCAGCGCTTTTTAGGTGCTTCAGACATCTCAGAACCTCAGGCCAGTGATAAAGGATACCAGGCGAACCAGAATACCATCCAGTCCCCACAGGATCAGTGACATAACTGCGGTAACCGCAGCGACGATCAGCGTGGTGTGCAGCGTTTCCTGGCGAGTCGGCCAAATGACCTTACGGACTTCGGTTCTCGCTTCACGGGCAAAAGCAACGGTTGCTTTACCTTTTGTCGTCAACAGCGCGACACCACCCGCTGCAGCAATCAGAATTACTACGGCCAGCGCACGCAGCGGCAGCATCATGTCGCGATAGAGGTAGTTGCCGACGATTGCGACGATCAGCAATATGGCAACAACTATCCACTTCATCGCTTCCAGGCCGCGCCCGCTCCCTTGAGCTTCGGTATTCGCACTCATAAACCAACCTGTCAGAAGTATTCTACAAACATTTTCACCCCGCAATCGCGAGGCAATCCAAATCGAAACGCTTATTCGCCTTTCGGATTATACGCCCTCTACAGAGCCTGTCTCAGCAATGATTATGACAAATAAAATCACTGATGAGCCAGGTTCTGGTGTGAAAGCGTGCAAAAAGGGCATCAAATGATGCCCTTTTATTGCGCATTGCGTCAAATGTTATCAGCGATTAGCCGAGAACTTTAGCAACAACGCCCGCGCCAACGGTACGGCCGCCTTCACGGATTGCGAAACGCAGACCGTCGTCCATCGCGATCGGGTGGATCAGGGTAACAACCATTTTGATGTTGTCGCCCGGCATTACCATCTCTACGCCTTCCGGCAGTTCGATGGTGCCAGTCACGTCAGTAGTACGGAAGTAGAACTGCGGACGGTAGCCTTTGAAGAACGGAGTATGACGGCCGCCTTCATCTTTGGACAGAATGTACACTTCAGATTCGAACTTGGTGTGCGGCTTGATGGTGCCCGGCTTAGCCAGTACCTGACCACGTTCGATTTCTTCACGTTTGATACCACGCAGCAGAACACCTACGTTCTCACCGGCACGGCCTTCGTCCAGCAGTTTGCGGAACATTTCAACGCCAGTACAGGTAGACTTCTGAGTCTCTTTGATACCAACGATTTCAACTTCTTCGCCCACTTTGATGATACCGCGTTCTACACGACCGGTAACAACGGTACCACGACCGGAGATGGAGAATACGTCTTCGATCGGCAGCAGGAACGGCTTGTCAATCGCACGCTCTGGTTCCGGGATGTAAGAATCCAGGAAGCCAGCCAGTTCGATGATTTTCGCTTCCCACTCTGCGTCGCCTTCCAGCGCTTTCAGAGCAGAACCACGAACGATCGGCGTGTCGTCGCCCGGGAAGTCGTACTGAGACAGAAGTTCACGAACTTCCATTTCAACCAGTTCCAGCAGCTCTTCGTCATCAACCATGTCGCATTTGTTCAGGAACACGATGATGTACGGAACGCCTACCTGACGACCCAGCAGGATGTGCTCACGGGTCTGCGGCATCGGACCGTCAGTCGCAGCAACAACCAGGATCGCGCCGTCCATCTGAGCAGCACCGGTGATCATGTTTTTAACATAGTCGGCGTGCCCCGGGCAGTCTACGTGTGCGTAGTGGCGGGTCGGGGTATCGTATTCAACGTGAGAAGTGTTGATGGTGATACCACGCGCTTTTTCTTCCGGCGCGTTATCGATCTGGTCGAATGCGCGAGCGGCACCGCCGTAGGTTTTAGCCAGTACGGTAGTAATGGCAGCGGTCAGCGTTGTTTTACCATGGTCAACGTGGCCGATAGTACCGACGTTAACGTGCGGTTTTGTACGTTCAAACTTTTCTTTAGACATCGATTGTCCCTCTAAGACACGGATAAATCGGTGATATCACCACATCAACCAGGCAACACGCCCGACTTGTTGAATGCTAATAAACAGAAGAGAAAAACAGGAAGGAGAAAAGAAGTGGTGCTGATAGGCAGATTCGAACTGCCGACCTCACCCTTACCAAGGGTGCGCTCTACCAACTGAGCTATATCAGCACATCTTGGAGCGGGCAGCGGGAATCGAACCCGCATCATCAGCTTGGAAGGCTGAGGTAATAGCCATTATACGATGCCCGCATCCTGGAACTCGGCTACCTGATTTTCATTCTGCACTGAATATCGAGAGAAACTCTCTTTATTCGAGCCGGTAAGCGAACTTATCGTCTCGGGCTGCGCCATCGCGCGGCCGAAAATGGTGGTGGGGGAAGGATTCGAACCTTCGAAGTCTGTGACGGCAGATTTACAGTCTGCTCCCTTTGGCCGCTCGGGAACCCCACCGAACTTGATGGTGCCGACTACCGGAATCGAACTGGTGACCTACTGATTACAAGTCAGTTGCTCTACCTACTGAGCTAAGTCGGCATCAAGTAGCGCGCATTCTATGGAGACCTGCGTGCTCATGCAACTAAAAAATTGCATAAAATGTTCTATCGCTCACATTTTGCGCTATAAGAGACAAAAATGCTCTAATTTCAAACAAGAGAGCATAAATTTTCGGCATTTTACTGACCGTCTGACCAGGATACGACGCGGCATTTCAACGCTCCGTCGATAGAAAGCAATCTTCTGTATCTGGTATATTCGTCACATTGCTTCTCAGGGATAGCTTTCACAGCGAGATTTTTTCTTATTATTCCTCCCCATCTGGTGTTACCCTCCTGCCCATTGTCCAAATTAACTTAAATGTGACGTGCCGTTGCATGTCAGGGATGGCCCTCGTTCATCGCTGAACTGATGTAGCAATAGCAGCCAGAAACATGCTTATGAGTATAAAAGAGCAATCGTTAATGACGCCTTACCTACAGTTTGATCGCAGCCAGTGGGCTGCGCTTCGCGATTCTGTGCCGATGACCCTGACCGAGGATGAGATCGCGCAGTTAAAAGGCATTAATGAAGATTTATCGCTAGAAGAAGTTGCAGAAATATATTTACCTCTCTCCCGTTTGCTAAATTTCTATATCAGTTCAAATCTGCGTCGTCAGGCTGTCCTGGAACAGTTTCTGGGCACTAACGGCCAGCGAATCCCTTACATCATCAGTATCGCGGGCAGCGTCGCAGTGGGTAAAAGCACGACAGCACGCGTTCTGCAAGCGTTGCTGAGTCGCTGGCCGGAACACCGCCGTGTTGAATTGATTACCACAGACGGCTTCCTCCACCCAAACCAGGTGTTGAAAGAACGCGGGTTAATGAAGAAAAAGGGGTTCCCCGAATCGTATGATATGCACCGACTGGTGAAATTCGTTTCTGACCTCAAGTCGGGCGTACCGAACGTGACGGCGCCAGTCTATTCTCATTTGATTTACGATGTTATTCCTGAAGGGGATAAAACCGTCGCTCAACCTGATATATTGATTCTTGAAGGTTTGAATGTTTTACAAAGCGGTATGGATTATCCTCACGATCCGCATCATGTATTTGTCTCTGATTTCGTTGATTTCTCTATTTACGTTGATGCGCCAGAAGAACTTCTTCAGACGTGGTATATCAATCGCTTCCTGAAATTCCGCGAAGGGGCGTTTACCGATCCTGACTCTTATTTCCACAATTATGCGAAATTATCTAAAGAAGAAGCTGTTAATACAGCGACTTCGCTTTGGAAAGAAATTAACTGGTTGAATTTAAAACAAAATATTTTACCCACGCGAGAACGTGCCAGCCTTATTATGACCAAGAGCGCTAACCATGCGGTGGAACAGGTAAGATTGCGGAAATAACAGAAAAAAGGGGAGCACCGACTCCCCTTTTTTACTATTCGGCGCTTCGCAGCGATATTTCTCCGCCCATCCAGGGTTTAATCACGCCATCCTGTTCAAGCAATAATGCGCCTTGAGTATCAATGCCGCGAGAAATACCAAATATTTCTTTGTCGCCAATAATTAGTTTTACCGGACGATCAATAAAATTATCCAGTTTTTTCCAGCGCGAAAGATAAGGAGAAAGTCCTTCTTGCTCAAAAAGCTCAAGCGCAGCACGTAACTTATAAATCAGCTTTGCGGCCAGCATATTGCGGTCGAGCGTAATTCCGGCCTCTTGTAGTGTGATCCATGCCTGATTTATCACGTCCTCTTCTACGCGACGCATTGCCATGTTAATACCAGCGCCAATCACTATTTGTGCGGCATCGCCCGTTTTACCGGTTAACTCGACCAGAATACCCGCCAGTTTGCGGTCCAATAGGTAAAGGTCGTTAGGCCACTTCACACGAACTTTATCTGCGCCCAGTTCACGCAGCACTTCCGCCATCACAATTCCAATGACCAGACTCAAGCCTATTGCCGCCGCAGGCCCCTGCTCCAGACGCCAGTACATTGAAAGATATAGATTCGCACCAAACGGTGAGAACCATTTACGCCCGCGACGACCACGCCCCGCCTGTTGGTATTCTGCTACACAGGCATCACCTGAACGCAGCTCGCCAATTCGATCAAGTAAATACTGATTGGTTGAATCGATAACGGGCAATACCGCCACGTTTCCGCTATCCAGTTGGCTATGTATACGGTCAGCATCCAGTAACTGGATGGGTTCCGGTAAGCTATATCCTTTCCCGGAAACGGTAAATACATCTACTCCCCAGTCGCGTAATGTCTGGATATGTTTATTAATAGCCGCGCGGCTCATTCCCAGCCGTTCACCCAACTGCTCGCCTGAGTGAAACTCTCCGTCGGCAAGTAGTGAGATCAGCGTCAGGGGAACGGTAGTATCTTTCATGCAATGCTCTCCACAGCGTTCACCTCTCCGGACCGACCAATAAAGCGAACCTCAGGCTCCAGCCAGACATTAAATTTTTCACCCACTTTTTGCCGGACATGATGCGCCAGCGCCACCACATCTTTACTTGTCGCATCATTCGCATTAATCAATACCAGCGCCTGTTGGCGATGCACCGCAGCGCCGCCAATGGTGACGCCTTTCAACTGACATTGATCTATCAGCCAGCCTGCCGCCAGCTTCACTGAGCCGTCTGCCTGAGGGTAATGCGGCGCGTTGGGAAATCGTTCTAACAGTTCCATAGCGATATCGGCTGCGACAACGGGATTTTTAAAAAAGCTGCCCGCATTGCCATTCACTTTAGGATCCGGCAATTTTGTGGTGCGCATATGGCATACAGCATCAAACACCTGTTGCGCGGTGACCGTTTTCGGGTCCAGACGAGTAAGATCGCCATAGGTCAACACCGGCTGCCATTGCTTTGACAAACGCAGACCCACCGCGACGATCGCAACGCGATCCTGATATTCATTTTTGAAGATACTGTCACGATAGCCGAAACGGCATTCCGCCGCGGACAAACGCAGACGTTTTCCCGTTTCCAGTTCAACGCAGTCAACGTAGTCGCAGACGCGCTGTAGTTCTACGCCATACGCGCCAATATTCTGTATAGGCGAGGAACCAACGCAGCCAGGGATGAGCGCCAGATTCTCCAGGCCAGGCATGTTGTTGTCCAGCGCGTAGCGAACCAGCTGATGCCAGTTTTCGCCTGCGCCGACGTGTAGGTGCCAGGCGTCCGCGGTTTCATTGACCTCAATGCCTTTCAGGCGGTTAAGGATCACGGTGCCGGCGTAATTTTCCAGAAACAGGACATTGCTTCCTTCACCCAGGATCATAACCGGCAGTCCCTCACGAGTTGCTTGCTGCCAGGCGCTCAGTAGTTGTTGTTCGTTTTCAGCGCATGCGATGTGCTTTGCACAATGATCAATGCCGAAGGTATTCCAGGGTTTTAGGGAGTGGGTCATGGCTGCTTTCCTGATACTCAATCGGCAATAGTTTACCGTATCTGTGTTGGGAAGGCTTGTGGTTATATTGAGGGTGGATCGGCGCGTCCCTGTAGGCTGGATAAGGCGGAGCCGCCATCCGGCAGACTACAGATAAAACAAAAGGCCCTGTCTTCCGACAGGGCCCTTCGTTTTATTTGATGCCTGGCAGTTCCCTACT
>NZ_JBGDTY010000025.1:0-44679 GCF_046552515.1 Salmonella sp. SAL00653 | reverse complement strand
TGCCGAACTCAGAAGTGAAACGCCGTAGCGCCGATGGTAGTGTGGGGTCTCCCCATGCGAGAGTAGGGAACTGCCAGACATCAAATAAAGCAAAGGGCCCAATCGAAAGATTGGGCCTTTTTGCATTTATCTCTCTATGGAAAAAGTTATCGGTTAATGGCGCCGACGCGTTTTAAACATCTTCGTAGAGTGGATAAAAACCGTTTTAGTAAACGTGATTTCCCGCCATATATCCGCCTGAACCATCGAATGTGAACCGTGCTGAAGTAGATGTACAAACGGCTTTTACTTACGCCTCTAATAAGCAATAGAGATATTCGCTGAGGACTAAAAATCTGGCCCATTAGGCTATTTTATTTGCCAGTTTGGCCCAGGGACTGTGCTCAAAATCCTCATATATTACGTGTATGCTCCGGTTTTTATCCAGACTGTCTGTAATAATTACGCCTAATGACCACGCTCTAAGTCTTACTGTATAAAGCCTGTTTTTAATGCGGCTTACGATGCTATCAAGCTACAATTTTGTCTGCATCGGACAAGGAATAGAATAAATACCATCGGGATGGGCGAGTAAGAAAAGAGAGCGTTTTATCGTGTTAACTTTCGGGGGACAGGCTGAACAGATTACGTCGCTGAGTATCCTTACGACCTTTATATTATTACTGAAAGCGCGGCATTGCCGCGCCTGCATGTATCATTTAGAAAGCGCAATGATACCCATCGTCAACCCTGCTACCGCCGCAGCGCCGCCAGCAATAGCGCCTGCTGTCTCCCAGTTATCCTGCGTAGTACCTTTCATACATGTATTGGTATGAACCAGCCGCCCTTGATCGTCATAAACCGGTACGCAGGGAGAATCATGTGCACAACCTGCCAATAAGGTGGTAAGCAATGCAACTGGAATTAGTCTTTTCATGGTGTTACCTCATTAATCAGCGTTTCGCAAAGTACAGCAACGTAAATGCTGGCTCTAACCGCTGCGAAAACGAGAGCTATTTTACCACCACAGAAAAAATGGCTGACATGAGGAATCATCTCAATTCATGTGAATTGTAAAAACTATGGAGAATGCAGAGGTAAGCGGAGAGAGGGAATAGCGGAGATAAAGACGTACCGTTTAAAAGGCGTCCGAAGACGCCTCTGTTTACTGGTTAATCATGATGGCGATTAAATCGGCGTTTTACAACAACGAAGAATACTGGCACGAAGAAGATAGCTAATAAGGTTGCGGTTAACATTCCCCCCATAACCCCTGTGCCTACTGCGTTCTGTGCCCCACTACCTGCGCCACGACTGATAACTAACGGCATTACCCCGAGAATAAAGGCCAGCGAGGTCATTAGAATAGGACGTAAACGCATACGGGATGCTTCCAGCGTCGCTTCAATCAATCCACGTCCTTCTTTTTCCATGAGATCTTTGGCGAACTCAACAATCAGGATGGCGTTTTTAGCAGAAAGGCCAATCGTGGTTAACAAGCCAACCTGGAAGTAAACGTCATTATTCAGGCCGCGCAATGACGCTGCAAGCAGAGCGCCAACCACGCCGAGCGGTACGACCAGCATTACCGAGAACGGAATTGACCAGCTTTCATACAGAGCGGCAAGGCAGAGGAAAACGACAATGAGTGAGATTGCGTACAGCGCCGGCTCCTGGTTACCTGACAACCGTTCCTGATACGACATACCTGTCCAGTCATAGCCAATACCGTTTGGTAGCTGTGAAGCCAGGTTTTCCATTAACGACATGGCTTCACCGGTGCTTCGTCCGGGTGCTGCTTCGCCGAGCAGTTCCATTGACGGCATCCCGTTATAGCGTTCCAGGCGTGGCGAACCATAAATCCACCGTGCTGAGCTAAAGGTAGAGAAGGGCACCATCTCGCCATTGGCGCTGCGTACATAAAGATTGTTGATATCTCCCGGCAGCATACGGAACTGAGCGTCAGCCTGAACGTATACTTTTTTCACTCGTCCGCGATCGATAAAGTCGTTAACGTAATAGCCGCCCAACGCCGCGGAGATGGTTTCGTTGATATCAGACAGCGAAATACCGAGCGCCTGCGCTTTTTCTTGATCGACATCCAGCTTGAACTGTGGCGTGTCTTCCAGCCCGTTCGGGCGTACGCGCACTAATAGATCAGGATGCTTCGCGACCATACCCAGGAGTTGATTACGCGCTTTTGTTAACGCATCGTGACCGAGTCCTCCCTGATCAATCAGTTCAAAGTCGAAACCTGTCGCGGTACCTAACTCGACAATTGCCGGCATGTTGAAGGGGAACACCAACCCGTCGCGAATCTGGCTAAAGGCGCGTGTCGCTCTGGCGATAACGGCTTCGACGCTATTTTCTTCACCGTTACGCTCTTCCCAGGGTTTAAGGCTAACAAATGCCATCCCTGAGTTTTGTCCCTGACCGCTAAAGCTAAAGCCGTTTACGGTAAACACGCTTTCGACGTTCGCTTTTTCATTATTCAGGTAGTAATGAGTGACTTGATCCAGCACTTTCTGCGTACGTTCTTGCGTAGCGCCAGAGGGGAGCTGAATCATGGTCAGGAATACCCCCTGATCTTCTTCCGGCAGGAAGGAGGTCGGGAGGCGTAAAAACAGAACCGCCATTCCGACTACAATAAGTAGATAGATAATGAGATAGCGACCCGTATTACGCACGATGCCGCTTACGCTGTTAGTATAGTGGTTAACGCTGTGGTCAAACCTGGTATTGAACCAGCCAAAGAAGCCGCTTTTTTTCTCGTGATGTTCAGCAGATACGGGTTTAAGCAGTGTAGCGCATAGCGCTGGCGTCAGAATCAACGCAACCAGAACGGATAGCGCCATTGCTGAAACAATAGTAATAGAGAACTGGCGATAAATTGCCCTGGTCGAGCCGCCAAAAAAGGCCATCGGGATAAATACCGCAGACAGTACCATCGCGATACCAACCAGCGCTCCCTGAATCTGCGACATGGATTTTTCCGTCGCCTCTCGGGGAGAAAGGTTATCCTCCATCATTACACGTTCAACGTTTTCTACGACCACTATCGCATCGTCAACCAACAGCCCTATCGCCAGTACCATGCCGAACATCGTCAGGGTATTGATAGAGTAGCCAAAGGCGGCGAGTACCGCAAAAGTGCCTAGCAACACGACAGGAACAGCGATGGTAGGAATCAGGGTTGCCCGGATATTCTGTAAGAACAGATACATTACCAGGAACACCAGAATAATCGCTTCAAACAGCGTTTTTACCACTTCGTGGATAGATATTTTTACGAAGGGCGTTGTGTCATAAGGATAAACCACCTTCATTCCCTGGGGGAAGAAAGGCTGCAGTTCCGCCAGTTTCGCTTTGATTGCGGTTGCGGTATCCAGCGCGTTAGCGCCGGTCGCCAGTTTAATACCGAGACCGGAGGCCGGTTTACCGTTAATGCGCGCTACAACGTTATAGTTTTCACCGCCAAGCTCAATACGCGCGACATCTTTGAGATGAACGACAGAGCCGTCGGTATTGACGCGCAACGTAACTTTGCCGAACTCTTCCGGATCTTTCAGACGCGTTTGGGCGATGATTGAGGCGTTAAGCTGCTGGCCCGGTAATGCTGGCGTGCCGCCCAGTTGGCCTGCCGCAATCTGGTCGTTCTGTACTTTTAACTGGTTGATGACGTCAACTGGCGTGAGCTGGTATTTATTTAGCAGATTCGCATCCAGCCAGATACGCATGGCGTACTGTGCGCCAAATAGCTGAACGTCGCCCACACCATTCAGACGGCTGATAGAATCCTTAATGTTAGAGGCGACATAGTCAGAGATGTCGTCCTGGGTAGTGTTCGGATTATCCGAGACGAACCCGGCGACCATCAAAAAGCTGCTGCTGGACTTTTCAACGCTAATCCCCTGCTGCTGGACTTCTTGCGGCAGTAAAGGCGTGGCGAGCTGCAATTTATTTTGCACCTGAACCTGCGCGATATCCGGATCGGTTCCGGACTGGAAGGTCAGGGTGATGGTCACGCTACCAGCAGAGTCGCTGGTAGAGGACATATACATCAGGTTATCGATACCGTTCATATTTTGTTCGATAACCTGAGTAACCGTATCCTGTACCGTCTGCGCATCCGCGCCAGGATAGGTTGCAGAAATAGAAACCGCTGGCGGCGCAATGGTTGGATACTGCGCAACGGGAAGCTGCATTATTGCCAGTGCGCCAGCCATCATCAGGATAATGGCCAGAACCCAGGCGAAAATAGGACGTCTAATAAAAAAGTTTGCCATGTACGGTTACCTTATTGCGCCGTTTTCGCTGCAGGAGCATCGGTAGTGGCTTTCACCTGGACGCCCGGTCGCGCTTTTTGTAAGCCGCTGACGATGACCTTATCGCCCGGTTTTAACCCTTCGCTGATGAGCCATTTATCGCCAATAGCCTGCGCCGCCACGACATTGCGGGCTTCGACCTGGCTTTATCGTTAACCACCATCACCATTGCGTCGCCGCGCGGCGTGCGGGTCACGCCCTGCTGGGGGACAAGGATGGCATTGGGCTGGACGCCTTCATCAATGCGGGCGCGAACAAACATACCGGGAAGCAGACTATGTTGCGGGTTAGGGAAAACCGCCCTGAGCGTGATAGAGCCGGTGCTTTCATCTACGGTAACGTCGGAAAATTGCAGCGTGCCTTTAATCGGGTAGACCTGACCATTTTCCATTACCAGTTGAACCGTGCTACTGGCGCTGTCTTTATGCAGGTTACCTTGTTCGACGGATTGCTTGAGTCGCATAAAGTCGTTGCTTGATTGCGTCACGTCGACATAAATCGGGTCGAGTTGTTGCACGGTAGCCAGTTCAGTTGACTGACCATTAGTCACCAGCGCGCCTTCAGTCACATTAGATTTTCCTATACGCCCGCTGATGGGTGAGGTGACTTTGGTATACGCAAGGTTAATACGCGCGCTTTCAACAGCGGCTTTTGCCGCCACAACGGCGGCATCGGCCTGGCGGGCGTCGGCAATCGCCTGATCATATTCCTGTTGGCTGATATATTTTGTGCCGACCAGTGGAACATAGCGTTTGACCGTCAGGTGCGCGATAGCCGCAGCCGCTTCGCTTTTAGCAAGTTCGCCTTTAGCGCTGTCATAATCAGCCTGATAAGTGGCAGGATCGATCTGATAGAGCGACTGCCCGGCCTCTACATCGCTACCTTCGGTGAAGTTTCTTTTAAGCACGATCCCGCTCACCTGGGGGCGAACCTCCGCAATGCGAAATGCGGACGTACGTCCGGGAAGTTCGGTCGTTACGGCTAGCGGCGCTGTTTCGACCACATGGACGGTGACTTGCGGCTCGCCGGCATGAGCCTGGGTATCTCCCTGGTCATTACAACCGGCCAGCAGCGCAGCAGAGAATATGATGAATGAGGGCAGGAGTGAAAACCTGGCATGTTTCGTCATTACTGTTCCTTAAAAAACCGAAAGCTCGTTATTCACCGGATAACGGTAAGGCGTTAACGCGCGAAAAATAGAATAGCAGTGGGGTATCCTACAAATTATTAGCTTGTGATGTAAGCAATACTTATTTTGGGATGGGGTTCACGGCACATAAAAGCAAAAAAAAAGAACTATTCCCTGTCGTTTCATAATGTCCCGATTAGTAAAATCATGATGTTGAATAACATAAATAGAAATATATATTTTATATGAATGTGTTTTATTAATTTATTTGTTTTTATTATTGATTTGGCGATATTGTGCGAAATAAAAATAGCTGTCTCTCGTCTGACTAAAAAGGACATGATAAAGTTGTTTTTTGTGCTGAGTGTTTTATCAGCGTATTTATCGTTTTTATGGTCCAGGATATCTTAATTATGGCGAAGAAAACGAAGGCGGATGCGCTTAAAACGCGGCAACATTTGATTGAAACCGCTATTGCGCAGTTCGCTTTGCGCGGCGTTGCCAACACGACGCTGAATGATATCGCTGATGCCGCTGATGTCACGCGGGGCGCCATCTACTGGCACTTTGAGAATAAAACGCAGTTGTTTAATGAGGTTTGGTTACAGCAACCACCTTTACGCGAACTTATTCAGGATAGGCTTACGGGATGCTGGAATGATAATCCTTTACAGGATCTACGAGAGAAATTTATTGCAGCCTTACAATATATTGCGGCAGTGCCTCGTCAGCAGGCATTAATGCAGATTTTATATCATAAATGTGAATTCCATAATGGTATGATATCGGAACAGGCCATTCGGGAGAAGATTGGTTTCCATCATCAGTCGCTGCTTGAAGTATTACAGCGATGTATGGATAAAAAGCTGATCTCAGGCAGTCTTGATCTGGATGTCATATTAATTATTCTGCATGGTAGTTTTAGCGGAATAGTAAAGAACTGGTTAATGAATCCCACAAGTTATGATCTTTATAAGCAGGCGCCTGCATTAGTCGATAATTTATTAAAAATGCTAAGCCCGGATGGCAGTGTGAGGCAATTAATGCCAAATGAACAACAGGCGGAAGAAGCCTGAGATTATTTTGAGTTGATATTATATATTGGCCTTGTGAATATATTGGCAGGGTCCCGAATATCGCGAGCAATTTCCTCTGCCGTACGCGGCTTGCCAAGCAGGAACCCCTGAAGCGTATGGCATCCTAACTGGGTCAAAAATTGTTGCTGCGTTTCATTCTCTACCCCTTCTGCCACAATTTGCAGATTTAACGCTTTCGCCAGCGCGACAATAGCCGCAACAATGGTCGCGCCGTCGCCTGCCTCGCTGAGTTCATGTACGAAAGCGCGATCAATTTTTAGTTCGCACGCCGGAAGACGTTTCAGATAGAGAAGGCTGGAATAACCGGTGCCAAAGTCGTCAATAGAGGCCTTAACCCCCATTTCCGTTAATCTGGTGAGTATAGCGACGCTTTGCTCTGGCTTGTTCATCGCCGTGGTTTCGGTGATTTCCAGAATCAATAAATCGGGACGGATACTGTGTCGGGCCAGGCTCCGCGTAATGGTGTCCACAAGCCCGGGCTGCTCAAATTGTAAGGCGGACAGGTTTACCGCCACTGACCATAAGGCGTATCCCTGTAAGTGCCACTCGCGGAGCTGTCGACACGCCTCGTCTATCACCCAGCTACCGATAGTGACGATAAGACCCGTTTTTTCCGCCAGCGGTAAAAACTGGTCAGGATTCAGTACGCCTTGTTTTGGATGATACCAGCGCAACAGGGCCTCAAATCCTACAATAGGGCCGGCAGGAGCCTGAAATTTAGGCTGATACACTAGCCTGAGCTCTTGTCTTTCCAGCGCCAGCCACAGGTCATTCATTAGCTGAAGTTGGGTTTGCGCCAGCATATTCATTGATGGCTGAAAGAAATGGTATCCGTTACGTCCCGTATGTTTCGTGTGGTACATTGCGGCATCGGCGTTGAACATCAGTTCCCGTTCGTTTTTTCCGTCCAGCGGATAGAGCGCTATTCCCACGCTAAGGGTGACGACCAGTTCATACGGATCTATCGTAAAGGGCGCATCTATCGAATGTACCAGCGCGCTGGCAAGGGAAGCCGCTTCGTCAGGCGCGCTGACTTCTGCAAGCAGCACAAATTCGTCGCCGCCAATCCGCGCCAGGGTAAACTGCCCGCTCAGCGGTTGGTTCAGACGATGCGTGACCGCCACCAGTAGCTTATCGCCGATATCATGACCATAGGCGTCATTAACGGTTTTAAAGCCATCCAGATCCATAAACAGTAGCGCGAAAGACGTGTTTTCCCGATTCGCTTTGCTGATGGCCTGTTCCAGACGATCCTCAAGGAGTACCCGGTTTGGTAAACGGGTGAGCGTATCATGCAGCGCCAACTGCGCCAGTTCCTGGTTCGCCTGCGCCAGCGAAGAGGCAAGTAGTGCGGTGCGGGCCTGAAGCCGGGCGTCAAATAAAGAAACCAGAAGAGTAATGCCCAGGATAGTCAGCGCGACCACGCTGACAAGAACAGCCAGTCAGTTGCTATCGACGCCACGATGTTCCATCGGCCAGTTTTGGGGAAAGTGTGCGGCCTTCATGCCGGCGTAATGCATGCCGGCGATAGCTATCCCCATTAATACCGCGGCGCCTGCTCGCCTCAGGGCGACATCTGTTCCCTCATGACGCAGGCGGAACGTGAGCCACAGCGCGCCGCAGGCCGCCAGTAGCGCGATAATGATAGTGAGGGCAACCCATGCGCTATTCCGGACGATAATGGAAGCAAATTGCAGCGCCGCCATCCCGGTATAATGCATTGCGCTGATGCCCAGTCCCATCACCAGCGCGCCCGGCAGTAAACGGCGCAGGCGCAGTTTTTCAGCGCTAACCAGCCATAGCGCAAACAGGGAGGAGCCGATCGCGATCAGCATGGAGAGGCCGGTGAGGAACGGATCGAAGCGCATGTTCATCGCGTGATCCATCGCCAGCATCCCGACAAAATGCATCGCCCAAATACCGACGCCCAGCGCGAAGCCGCCGCCCATTAGCCATATTCTGGCGTTTGATCGGGCGCTTCCGGCTACGCGTCCGGCCATATTTAATGCGGTATAGGACGCAAAAATAGCGACAGCAAATGAAACCGCCACAAGGATGTGGTTGTACTCACTAACCGGCATGTATCATTAGCTCATTGGTTATGCAGGAAAAGAACAGGACGAGACAGTATCCCCCCTTCTTTTATCCTCAACGTGTTTTAATTCCCTGTTTTTATAAGGGATAAAAGAAATCCGGGTGATAAATAATCATAGGTTAAATCGCCCGATTCGCTACTCCAGATCGGTACAATTGATCAATTTGAGAGGGTTAACCGAATCCATGTTTCGGCACTTATCCTGTTCAGTCGCCATCAATTCGATCCATTGCATCAAAAGCGCATCAAAAAGAAAAACGGAGACGGCAAAAACAACCAGCCACCAATACTTACGTATCATCGTCAAATCCTGTGTATTCATGCCCATGCGTGCTGGGAATATACATGAAATTTTGACGCTGAAAAGAGGACTTACAATGCTTTTACTTCTCTGAAGATAGCGCGTTTATCCCGACATTTCGCTGCTTTTTGGATAGGTTTTGTGTTTTTCTCTTTTTGACTTTTGCAAGTTCATTTTCTGAATAATGCGAAGTGACGCTCAATCTTCTGAGCCCCATTTTTACGTATTCATTATTGAGTTCAATACCGATAAACTTACGACCTGACTCCGCTGCGACAGCGCCTGTGGTGAAACTGCCCGCGAAAGGGTCCAATACAGTATCGCTCGGGTTAGAAGAGGCCAGTATGATCCGTTTTAACAGCGCGCTGGGCTTTTGCGTAGGATGGTTTTCATATTCATCCATCAGATAACGTACGCGAGGAAATGACCAGACGTTGCCCGGCACTTTTTTCTGATTGTATGGTTGGGGCGGGTTTTTTCGATAATCGATTAGCGCGCGCTTAGCGCCCGTGGTGGTCTCGACCAGAATCGCGTCACGGTTAAAGGTATAGCTTTTCGGGTTTTTTACCATCATCAGGATCGGTTCATACATAGAACCAAAGTATTTTTTCGCCTGCACCCCGGAACTATCATAGGACCAGACGATACGGCTTTTGATGGTAAAAAGCGTTCGGCATTTGAGATCGATATACGGCATATTTTCTGTGCTATTCATGATGTACATGGTGCCGTGTTTCTTCAGTACGCGGTGGCACTCATCAATGCATTCATACAGCCAGGCCAGAAAAGACGCTTCGTCCCAGGATTCCACCATACCGTCGAAATCTTTTCCGATATTGTAAGGCGGATCGGCAAAAATTAAGTCAATGCTTTCAGAAGGCAGTTTTTTAAGTTCTGTTAGCGCGTCACCGTGAATAATCTTCTTCGATTCATCGCCAAAGTACTGAGGTTCACATTCCGCTTTCATGACCAAATTCCATGTGATGCGTATAAAAAAGGCGCTTCCCCATGCCGAGTAGCGCCTTTTTAAACAAGCAGTTAGCTAATCGAAATTAGTTCATGCCGTATTTTTTTAATTTTTTACGCAGCGTACCACGGTTGATGCCCATCATCAGAGCAGCACGGGTCTGGTTACCACGGGTGTATTGCATCACCATGTCCAACAGGGGCTGTTCTACTTCAGCCAGTACCAGCTCATACAGGTCATTAACGTCCTGACCATTCAGTTGAGCAAAATAGTTCTTCAGTGCCTGTTTAACCGAGTCACGCAGGGGTTTTTGGGTTACCTGATCCTGAGAGTTAACGGTAGAAACGGTCAGTACGTCAGAATTTACGCGTTGTTCGAACATAGTTCTGTCAGCTCTTTATTTCTGTTTACGCAAAATTTTCGAAGTATGCCTCCAACGCCTCCAGCTGTTCGCTGGCGTCCTCAATAGCGTTGAATGTGCGCCGAAACTGGTCGTCTGGAGCGTGCTCCTGGAGATACCAGGAGACGTGTTTACGCGCGATTCGGTACCCTTTTGCCTGACCGTAAAAGTCATGCAGTTCCCGAACATGCGTGCAAAGCAAGCGCTTTACCTCTGCCAGCGGCAGCGGCGGAAGCAGCTCCCCAGTGTCCAGATAATGCTGGATTTCCCGAAAGATCCAGGGTCTTCCCTGAGCTGCGCGGCCTATCATCAGGGCATCCGCCCCTGTATAGTCGAGAACAGCTCTGGCTTTATGCGGGTTAGTAATGTCGCCATTCGCGATAATCGGAATGGAAACTTTCTGCTTAACTGCCCGAATACTGTCGTATTCAGCTTCTCCGTTGAACAAACAGGCGCGGGTGCGGCCATGGATGGTCAGAGCCTGAATACCACAATCTTCAGCCAGTTGGGCAATCTCTACGCAGTTACGGTGTTCCGGCGCCCAGCCGGTGCGAATCTTGAGAGTCACAGGAACGTCCACTGCGTTTACGACCCCGATGAGTATAGACTTCACTAAATCCGGGTACTGCAAGAGGGCTGAACCTGCCAGCTTACGATTCACTTTCTTCGCCGGGCACCCCATATTGATATCAATAATCTGGGCGCCGCTTTCCACGTTAATACGTGCGGCATCGGCCATCTCAACAGGGTCGCTACCGGCAATTTGCACCGTGCGAATTCCTGGCTCATCAACGTGCACCATCCGTAAACGAGATTTATCGCTTTCCCACACTTGCGGGTTAGAAGACATCATCTCGGATACTGTCAATCCTGCTCCCATCTCATAGCACAGCGTCCGGAAAGGTCTGTCAGTAATGCCAGCCATGGGCGCTGCGATCAGGCGATTTCTGAGCTGATATTGTCCGATGCGCATGAGTTAAGAAATGACCATACTGTGACTGCAAGGCGGCGTATATTACGCATTTTTTGCACGAGATGAAAGGCCAAACTTTGAACAATCCACTGTTGTAGATCAATGAATCGTGCTTAAAAACAGCAAAATAAATTTATAATTCAGTAAAATCATAGGGTTATTTGTTGTCGGCGGTTTTGTACGCGCTTACAAATTCCCGTAACTTCTCTCTATTTCTTCGACCAGAAACAAGATAAGCGGAATAATCTGCTTTTTTTATAAGCTAATTACCCCAAATGAATGGGATCGCCGTCTCGTTTCAGGACAAGATCACTTCCCGCTGCGCGTGACTTTTCTCCGTTGCCAGTCGGAAGGGGGCGCACAGATGCGCTTTTGTGTTCATGAATGGCACGGATAAATTTTTCCAGCTGCGTTGAAGAGAGGGTTAGCGGATGCTGCAGAACAACCCGGACAGCATTTACTAAGCACGAGGACGATGGCTGCGACCCGTTAAAACGCCAGTACCTTTTGTCCGCTGGTAGCAGCTGTTTATCCAGACGGATAGTGACAAAGAAGTTATTTCAGGCATTCATTTGATGAATTTAATGATGTCTCGGTGACAGAAAGGTGTTAAGGCAGTTGTGTGGAGAAAAGCGTGGCCGGGCGACCACGCTGACAAGAATTATTTTTTACGGCCAGTAATGCGGCACCATTCTTCTTTTTCGACGACCGGGTCGAGAGTGAAAAGCTCGGCGTAAGCATCGCAGACGCTTTCCGCCTGGCTGGCGAGAATACCTGAAAGCCCCAGCAGACCGCCCTCAACGGGCAGTACGCTGATTAACGGGGCCAGTTCGCGTAATGGGCCTGCCAGGATGTTAGCGACGACCACGTCGGCTTTCATGGCTTCTGGCTGGTCTTTCGGCAGGTACAGCTCCAGCCGGTCAGACACGCCGTTGCGTTCAGCATTATCGCGACTGGCCTGAATAGCTTGCGGATCGATATCAATACCAATCGCCTTTGCCGCTCCCAGTTTCAGCGCGGCAATCGCCAGAATGCCTGAACCGCAGCCAAAGTCGATCACGGTTTTGCCGTTGAGATCGAGCCCGTCCAGCCATTGCAGACATAAAGAGGTGGTGGGGTGCGTACCCGTACCGAACGCCAGTCCCGGGTCGAGCATCACGTTGACGGCATTCTCGTCCGGAATGTCACGCCAGCTGGGACAAATCCACAGACGCTCGCCAAAACGCATCGGATGGAAATTATCCATCCATTCGCGTTCCCAGTCTTTATCTTCCAGTTGTTCGATTTTATGGGCAAATCCGGCACCCAGCAGCGGATGTTGCTCCAGAATCGCGACAACGTCTTTCATGTCGGTTTCGGCGTCGAACAGACCGATCACATCGGTATCGCCCCACAGACGGGTTTCGCCCGGCAACGGCTCAAAAACCGGCGTATCGTGCGTATCCTGAAAGGTAATGGAAACGGCGCCCGCTTCCATCAGCGCATCACTCAGCTCTTCAGCATTCGCGCCGGTGGTATTCAGTTTCAATTGGATCCATGGCATGGCAAAACTCTTTATTTATCAGTAGACAATACGGTGGCTTGCGAAGCGGAAGAGCCGAATCGGTTTCCGATCAGAAAAGCCAATAAACTTAACAGTAACGCGGGCACAATCGGATGAAAGCCCAGGTACTGAATATTAAATGTGGCAAGCAGGGCATATAGCACGCCGCCCACGATCATGGCGCTTAATGCGCCTGCCGCGTTTGCCCGCTTCCAGTAAAGGCCCAATACCAGCGGCCATAAGAACACCGCTTCCAGGCCGCCAAACGCCAGCAGGTTGAGCCAAATGATCATCTCTGGCGGTTTCCATGCGGCCAGCAGCAACAGCGCGCCTAGCAGTAATGTAATCGCTGCCGACATACGCTTCAGCCGGATCTCATTTTGCATCTGATCGGGGCGCAGGTTGAGATAGAGATCTTTAATGATCGTCGCGGAACTTTGCAGCAGTTGGGCGTTAATTGTTGACATGATCGCCGCCATTGGCGCAGCGAGGAAGATCCCGGCGGCAAACGGCGGCAAAACTTTCACCATTAGCGTTGGGATCACCAGATCCGGCACCGTCAGATCCGGAAGCACCGCGCGACCCAGCGCGCCGGCAAGGTGCATCCCGAACATTAAAATCGCCACGACAATCGTACCGATAATAATGCCCCGGTGTACCGCTTTACTGTCTTTATAGGAGATGCAGCGCACCGCCGTATGCGGCAGGCCAATCACACCAAAACAGACCAGTACCCAAAAAGAGGTCATAAAGGCGGGAGAAAGTATGTCATCGGTGCCCTGCGGCGTTACCAGTTTGGGGTCGAGAGCGTGCAGCGTGTCAACGGCCTGATTTAGACCGCCCGCCGCATGGATCACGCCCACCAGCAGCACTATCGTGCCGACCAGCATCACCAGGCCCTGTAGCGTATCGTTAAGTACGCTGGCGCGAAAGCCGCCAAACGCCGTATAGAGTGCGATACTGACGCCAAATATTAGCAGGCCGGTTTCGTAGGGAATCCCCGCCGCGGTTTCCAGCAGTCGCGCGCCGCCGATAAATTGTACGGTCATTGCGCCAATAAACGCGACCAATAAACTCAGGCTTGCCAACCACACCAGCAGGCGGCTTTGGTAACGCGCGAATAGCATATCGTTAAGCGTGACGGCATTATAGCGACGCGCCAGGATAGCGAATTTTTTACCCAGAATACCCAGTGAAAGCCAGACGGCGGGAAGCTGGATCATCGCCAGCAAGACCCAGCCCAGACCGTATTTATAAGCCGCGCCGGGACCGCCGATAAATGAACTTGCGCTAATATAGGTGGCGGTAAGCGTCATCGCGAGCACGATCCCGCCCATCGAACGGCTGCCAAGAAAATATTCGTTTAAAAAAGTGCCGGCGGTACGCTTGCGCATAGCGTAAATCGAGACCCCGAAGACCACGATCAGATAGGCTACCAGCGGTAGAATGACCTCAAGCTGCATCGTCATCCTCCAGCGAAATATCGCGATAAATGAATTTCACCATCGCCCAGCACAGCAAAATAAAGACCAGCGGCGTCAATAAGCAGGCCATCTCGAACCAGTGCGGCAGACCGGTAATTCCCGGCGAGTCTCCAGGTAAGTAAGCAGCCACTAACCATGCCGCCAGATAGCAAAGGGTCAGCCACAGCGCCCAGCGCGCCTCTTTATGGGCCTGAACAAAACGAGCGTCCATTTTTTATCCCTTATGGGTGAAGAAAGCGGGAATTGTACATGATGGGGCATCGCTATCCCCAGAAATAAAAAAGGCCGGATTCACCGGCCTTTTGAGATTAACGTGCGATTACTTTTCCTGAAGACCGAGTTTTTTCTCCAGATAGTGGATGTTGGTTCCACCGTGCTGGAAGTGCTCGTCATTCATGATGCGGGTCTGCAGATCGATATTGGTTTTGATACCATCGAGAATCAGTTCCTGCAGGGCATTTTTCATACGGGCAATCGCCACGTCGCGGTTTTCACCGTAGCAGATGAGTTTGCCGATCATGGAATCATAGTACGGCGGCACCGTGTAGCCCGCGTAGATATGAGATTCCCAGCGAACGCCAAAGCCGCCAGGCGCATGGAAGCGCGTGATTTTGCCAGGGCTTGGCAGGAAGGTGTTCGGATCTTCGGCATTGATACGGCATTCTACCGCATGGCCTCGAACGACAACTTCGTCCTGTGTGATCGACAGCGGCTGACCCGCCGCGATGCGCAACTGCTCTTTGATCAAATCGACGCCGGTAATCATTTCAGTCACCGGGTGTTCAACCTGAATACGGGTGTTCATTTCGATGAAATAGAACTCGCCGTTTTCGAACAGGAATTCGAACGTCCCTGCGCCGCGATAGCCGATGTCTACGCACGCTTTCGCGCAGTGTTCGCCGATATAGCGACGCAGTTCCGGCGTAATGCCTGGCGCCGGGGCTTCTTCAACCACTTTCTGGTGGCGACGCTGCATGGAACAGTCGCGTTCCGCCAGATAGATAGCGTTGCCCTGGCCGTCCGCCAGCACCTGAATTTCGATGTGGCGTGGATTTTCCAGGTATTTTTCCATGTATACCATGTCGTTGCTGAAAGCCGCTTTCGCTTCCGCTTTGGTCATGGAGATGGACTGCGCCAGTTCAGCATCGCTACGAACCACGCGCATACCGCGGCCGCCGCCGCCGCCGGACGCTTTGATGATCACCGGATAGCCAATACGTTTGGCATGAGCACGGTTCGCATTCATATCGTCGCCCAGCGGGCCGTCAGATCCTGGTACGGTCGGAACGCCCGCTTTTTTCATCGCGGTAATCGCGGACACTTTATCGCCCATCAGGCGGATGGTATCCGCTTTCGGGCCGATAAAGATAAAGCCGGAGCGTTCAACCTGCTCGGCAAAATTGGCGTTCTCAGAAAGGAAGCCGTAACCCGGGTGGATTGCCACCGCGCCGGTGATTTCAGCGGCGCTAATGATAGCCGGGATGTTCAGATAACTTTTTACGGACGGTGCCGGGCCAATACAGACCGTCTCATCCGCCAGCAATACGTGTTTTAAATCGCGATCCGCGCTTGAGTGCACAGCGACGGTCTTGATGCCGAGTTCTTTACAGGCTCGAAGAATACGTAGTGCGATCTCGCCGCGGTTGGCGATGACAATTTTATCCAACATGTTCGCCTCGTTACTCGATGACGACCAGTGGCTCGTCAAATTCTACCGGTTGACCACTTTCGACCAGAATCGCTTTCACAGTACCTGCTTTGTCAGCTTCGATCTGGTTCATCATTTTCATGGCTTCAACGATGCACAGGGTATCGCCCACGTTCACTTTCTGGCCCACTTCGATGAACGCTTTCGCGTCCGGGCTTGGGGTGCGGTAGAAAGTACCAACCATTGGGGAGCGTACGATGTGACCACTGATTTCCGCTGCGGCAGGCGCTTCCATTGCTGGAGTAGCCGCTGGCGCGACAGCGTTAGACAGAGCGGGTTGCTGCATCATCGGCGCCGCATAAGCCTGCTGCATCACCGGAAAACCGGCGTTTGCCGTTGTGCGGCTGATGCGAACAGATTCTTCGCCTTCAGAAATTTCCAGTTCGGAGATACCTGATTCTTCAACCAGCTCGATCAGTTTTTTAATCTTACGAATATCCATGAGTGGGTTCCGTACTCTTTGTTTAGTGTGATTGTGACAGGCGTTTTAGCGCCGTCTGTAAAGCATGTGAATGACTGCCGCGGGTAAAATACCGCGCATCTTTGATTTGCCTGTTATGCCGTAGCACCCGAAGGTGAAATTCATGATTTGCCAGTCATTGTGTGGCTATCTTCTGCCATTTTCGGGCAAAAAACAAAATATACCTTCATTGCTCGATTGTCACCCTTTCTGCGAACGAAAATCGCCGTTGGGCAATGTAAAGTCGCACATTATAACTATTTCGTCGCAATTGGCAGCTAAATACTGGTCTTATCAGGGAAGATAATCAACCTGAAACATAAAAAGGACATTACCTGTTTTGCGTTTTGCAATCGACCGCACAGTTCACCAAACTAGCGCCACCACTGGCGAAACTTCCGGTAACGCAACGCTAAAAGGGCTAACGCTAATGCCGCGTAGATGACCGGTTGCGGTGATAAAATCTTTACCGACCACAGGTAATGTATGGGAGCCAGGATCGCGACAAGATAGACGACGTTATGCAGTGTTTGCCAGCGTTTGCCCAATTTACGCTGCGCAAATTGCGTTGAGGTCAACGTCAGCGCCAATAACACCAGCCAGCTAATGATCCCAAGCGTCAAATAAGGGCGTGAAATCAACTCGCTTCCTAACAACGCTAGGTTATGTATCCCCAGTTCCAGTAAGGCATAGCTGGTTAAATGCAGCGTAGCCCAAACGAAACACCATAATCCTAACAGGCGGCGTGTGCGTATCAATAATGGCTGTTTAGCGTAGCGCGCCAGCGGTGAAACCAGCAAGGTGGCGAGCAAGAATTTGAGCGCGGTTCTGCCGGTAAAGTGTTGGATATCCTTTACCGGGTCTGCGCTGAGTCCACCGTGATTTATCGCCCAAAAGAGCCACAGAAGCGGCAAAAAACCGGCAAGATGCAGACAAACTTTTAGCCAGGTTATCTGTTTTGCTGTCAGACGCACTTAAAAATTCTCCCGCAAATTGAGACCGCGATACAGCGAAGCGACTTCATTGGCGTAGCCGTTAAACAGCAGCGTCGGCTGTCTTTGCACATCGAGGATACCGCCTGAACCAATAAAGCGTTCGGTAGCCTGAGACCAGCGTGGATGATCCACATGCGGGTTCACATTGGCGTAAAAACCATATTCGTTGGGAGCCGACAAATTCCAGGTGGTTGGCGGACGTTCGCGGGTGAGTTTAATGCTAACAACAGATTTAATACCTTTAAAACCATACTTCCATGGAACGATGAGTCGAATAGGCGCGCCGTTTTGCGGGGGTAACGCCTTACCATAGACGCCAACGGTCATCAGAGTCAGCGGATGCATGGCTTCGTCCAGACGTAGCCCTTCGACATAAGGGTATTTCAGTCCGCCGCCAATAAAGCGATCTTTCTGTCCTGGCATATCATCCGGCGCGTATAGCGTTTCGAATGCCACATATTTAGCGTGGCTGGTGGGCTGTGCCTGCGCGAGTAGCTTATATAAAGGGAAACCAATCCACGGCACGACCATGGACCACGCTTCGACGCAGCGCATTCGATAGATACGCTCTTCTAATGGGAAACGATGTGTTAAATCGTCATAATCCAGCGTAAATGGCTTCGCGACTTCCCCGCTGATTTTCAACGTCCACGGTTCGGTTTTCAGACTTCCGGCATTGGCCGCCGGGTCGGCTTTATCAAGGCCAAACTCATAGAAATTGTTGTAGCCCGTCACCTTATCTTCCGGCGTTAACGCTAAATCGCTTCGCCAGGCGGCAGGCTGACTAAACTCAAGCGGTTTACCGGCAGGCGCTTTCGGACGATCGTTGCCTTTAAACCAACTGAAGAGATCGGCCTGCGCCGTTGAGGGTAAGGATAAGGCGGCCGCGCTGATGCCTAATGCTTTTAGCACCTGTCGGCGCTGCATAAAAAAAGCCGATTCCGCAGTCACATCGGCTTCTGTTAATGGACGTATCTTTTTCATCACAGACTCCCGGTCTACCCACCACAACATGGCGTGTAGTGAATATGACAGGGAGTGTGTCAATGTGTAAAAATAAATAGTCAATTAAGTGTAAATTTTTTATACGTGACGTTATTTTATCTTCACCAGCGTACGGCCCTGAACCTGATTATTGATGATGGCATCGGCGAACTTCGGCGCATCCGCCAGCGTAATCTCTGTGGCGGCCTGAGCATAGAACGACTCCGGCAGATCCTTAACCAAACGCGCCCAGGCTTCTGCGCGACGTGCCGGTGGGGTCATCACCGAGTCCACCCCTTGCAAACGCACATTACGCAGAATGAATGGCATAACGGTGGTCGGCAGCGCGAAGCCGCCCGCCAGGCCGCAGGCGGCCACGCAACCGCCATAGTTCATCTGTGCCAGCACTTTCGCCAGCACTTTATCGCCAACGGTATCAATTGCACCGGCCCACAGCTGTTTTTCCAACGGGCGAGATTCAGCAAACTCATCGCGGCTGAGAATACGGTTAGCTCCCAGGCTCTTAAGATAGCCGTGGGTGCTTTCACGTCCTGATACTGCTGCAACCTGATAGCCCAGCTTATGCAGTAATGCAACGGCAGTGCTGCCCACACCGCCGCTGGCGCCGGTGACGACAACCTCACCGTCTTGCGGGCGAATACCTGCATCTTCAAGCGCCATGACGCACAGCATGGCGGTAAAACCGGCGGTGCCGATGATCATGGCGTTACGGCTGCTCAGTCCCGCAGGCAGCGCGACCAGCCAGTCGCCTTTAACGCGTGCGCGTTCGGCCAGGCCGCCCCAGTGGTTTTCGCCCACGCCCCAGCCAGTCAGTAGTACTTCCTGGCCTGCATGAAAGCGAGGATCTTCGCTTGCGTGAACGGTGCCGGCGAAATCAATACCAGGAATCATCGGAAAATGACGGATAATTTTCCCTTTTCCGGTGATAGCCAGAGCATCTTTATAATTCAGGCTGGACCAGTGGACATCCACCGTCACATCACCTGCCGGCAGTTGACTCTCTTCGAGATGTTGCACGGATGCGAGGGTTTTACCGTCCTGCTGTTCTAAGATCAACGCCTGCATAACCTGTCCTCACTTTACATGGTAGATTGGAAAAATAGCTACGAAGACTATACTCGCTAATTAAAACGTGATGCCGATGCAACGCAATAAATTGCCAGATAGATCCATTTTGGTAGTATGCCTGCTTCATTGCGCGCCGTGGCGAATTCCGCCTTCAGATTCGCTTTTTCATACTGTTTATAACCGTCGGAGTTAACTCAAGGATGCGATTAACGACGAAATTCTCAGCTTTTATCACGCTGCTCACGGGGTTAACGATCTTCGTGACTCTGATAGGTTGCTCGCTAAGCTTTTATAACGCCGTACAGTATAAGTATGTCAGCCGTGTGCAGGCGACGGCAACAGCCATTGATACGCACCTGGTGACCCATGATATTGTCTCGCTGACGCCGCAAATCGACGAGCTCATGATTGCTTCCGATATTGTGCGTGTCGATCTGTTGCAGGGGGAGCGCAGCGTCTACAGCCATTCTCGCGCCAGAGGTTATCGGCCAGCCGGCACCAGCGACATGTATCGCGAGCTGGTCGTACCGCTGATAAAACATCCAGGAATGTCGCTACGTCTGGTTTATCAGGACCCGATGGGTAACTATTTTCACTCACTGATCACCACGGCGCCGCTGACGCTGGCGATCGGTTTTATCGTTCTGATTTTGTTTTTATCGGTGCGCTGGCTGCAGCGGCAGCTTTCCGGGCAGGAGCTTCTGGAAATTCGCTCCACGCGTATTCTGAACGGCGAACGTAGGGCGAATGTCCGCGGTTCTGTTTACGAATGGCCGGCGCGCACCAGTAGCGCGCTTGATGTATTGCTTTCCGAAATTCAGTTTGCTCACGAACAGCGTAGTCGCCTGGACACCCTCATTCGCTCCTACGCCGCGCAGGACACCAAAACCGGGCTCGGTAACCGTCTGTTTTTTGATAACCAACTGGCGACGCTGCTGGAAGATCAGGAAAAAGTGGGAGTGCATGGCGTGGTGATGATGATCCGCTTGCCAGATTTCAATCTTCTGCGCGACAGCCTGGGAGGCAATCAGGCGGAAGAGCAGATGTTTATGCTTATCAATCTGCTATCGACATTTATTATGCGTTACCCAGGCTCGCTGCTGGCGCGTTATCACCGCAGCGACTTTGCCGTGCTGCTACCGCATCGAACGCTGAAAGAAGCGGAAAGTATTGCCGGACAACTTTTAAAAGCTGTCGATGCGCTACCGGCTAACAAAATGCTCGATCGTGACGATATGGTACATATCGGCATTTGCGCCTGGCGCAGCGGACAGTCCACCGAGCAGGTGATGGAACATGCTGAAGCCGCGGCGCGGAACGCCGCCCTGCAGGGGGGAAATAGCTGGGCTATCTACGACGACACGCTGCCGGAAAAAGGGCGCGGCAATGTGCGCTGGCGCACATTGATTGAGCAGATGCTGAACCGGGGCGGACCGCGACTTTATCAAAAACCGGCGGTCACGCGAGAAGGTCGCGTACATCATCGGGAATTGATGTGTCGCATCTATGACGGTAAAGAAGAGGTGAGCTCGGCGGAGTATATGCCGATGGTGTTGCAATTTGGTTTATCGGAAGAGTATGACAGATTACAAATTAGCCGCCTGATTACGTTGCTGGGCTACTGGCCGGATGAAAATCTGGCAATGCAGTTGACGGTCGAGTCGCTGATTCGTCCGCGTTTTCAGCGCTGGTTGCGCGATACGTTAATGCAGTGTGAAAAATCACAGCGAAATCGCATAATTATTGAACTTGCGGAGGCAGATGTTTGTCAACACATCAGCCGGTTACAACCCATCCTTCGCTTAGTCAATGCGCTTGGCGTTCGGGTGGCGGTGACACAGGCGGGTTTGACGCTGGTTAGCACGAGCTGGATTAAAGCGCTCAATGTGGAATTACTCAAGCTGCATCCGAGTCTGGTCAGAAACATTGAGAAGCGAACGGAAAACCAGCTTCTGGTTCAAAGTCTGGTAGAGGCCTGCGCGGGCACGCCTACGCAGGTTTACGCGACGGGCGTCCGTTCGCGCGGCGAGTGGCAGACGCTGACAAAACGCGGCGTGGCTGGCGGGCAGGGTGATTTTTTTGCCTCCTCCCAACTACTTGACACAAACGTGAAAAAATATTCGCAAAGATACTCGGTTTAACCTGCCGTTTAATTTGTTTTCACGTAGAATAACGCGCGCTGCGCCTCATGGGGGTGTGCTTGTCTGCTCGCCAGATTGTTGCAGCAAATATGCAGGTGAATGACCTTTGACAGGTTGCAAACGAAGGCGAGGATTGCTGCTGATTTTTTCAGCCCTGAGGGACTCAGGCCGAGATTTGTAACAAAGGAAACGAACTGCACTAATTTTCACCGTAGCAGATGATTTTTGCGCCTTGTCGCTGCTGCGTGTGGTTGGTAAAGTAAGCGGATTTTGTTTTCCGCCCCAGCTTTCAGGATTATCCCTTAGTATGTTGAAAAAATTTCGTGGCATGTTTTCCAATGACCTGTCCATTGACCTGGGTACCGCGAATACCCTCATTTATGTAAAAGGACAAGGCATCGTATTGAATGAGCCTTCCGTTGTGGCCATTCGTCAGGATCGTGCCGGTTCGCCGAAAAGCGTGGCTGCAGTCGGTCATGATGCGAAGCAGATGCTGGGCCGTACGCCGGGCAATATCGCTGCGATCCGTCCGATGAAAGACGGCGTTATCGCTGACTTCTTTGTGACTGAAAAAATGCTCCAGCACTTTATTAAACAAGTGCACAGCAACAGCTTTATGCGCCCAAGCCCGCGCGTACTGGTATGCGTGCCGGTCGGCGCGACGCAGGTAGAACGCCGCGCAATTCGTGAATCCGCTCAGGGCGCAGGCGCCCGTGAAGTCTTTTTGATCGAAGAGCCGATGGCGGCCGCGATCGGCGCAGGTCTGCCAGTTTCTGAAGCAACCGGTTCAATGGTTGTGGATATCGGTGGTGGTACCACTGAAGTTGCCGTGATCTCCCTGAACGGCGTGGTTTACTCTTCTTCTGTCCGTATTGGTGGTGACCGCTTCGACGAAGCCATCATTAATTACGTTCGTCGTAACTACGGTTCTCTGATTGGTGAAGCCACCGCAGAGCGTATTAAACACGAAATCGGTTCCGCTTATCCGGGCGACGAAGTCCGCGAGATCGAAGTGCGTGGCCGTAACCTGGCGGAAGGCGTTCCACGCGGCTTTACCCTGAACTCAAACGAGATTCTGGAAGCGTTGCAGGAACCGTTGACCGGTATCGTCAGCGCGGTAATGGTGGCGCTGGAACAGTGTCCGCCGGAGCTGGCGTCAGACATCTCCGAGCGCGGTATGGTGCTCACCGGCGGCGGCGCGCTGCTGCGTAACCTTGACCGTCTGTTAATGGAAGAGACGGGCATTCCTGTCGTGGTTGCTGAAGATCCGCTGACCTGTGTGGCGCGCGGCGGCGGCAAGGCGCTGGAAATGATCGATATGCACGGCGGCGACCTGTTCAGCGAAGAGTAGTTGGACACGGGCAGGATTATCCCTGGATTGTCCTGCCTCTCCGACGCGAGAATACGCATAGCCTATGAAGCCAATTTTTAGCCGTGGCCCGTCGCTACAGATTCGCCTTATTCTGGCGGTGCTGGTGGCGCTCGGCGTTATCATTGCCGACAGCCGCCTGGGGACGTTCAGTCAAATCCGAACGTACATGGACACTGCCGTCAGTCCTTTCTATTTTATTTCAAACGGCCCTCGTGAACTGCTCGACAGCGTGTCACAAACGCTGGCTTCTCGCGACCAGCTTGAGCTGGAAAACCGGGCGCTGCGCCAGGAATTACTGCTAAAAAACAGCGACCTGCTGATGCTGGGGCAGTACAAACAGGAGAACGCGCGGTTGCGCGAGCTGCTGGGGTCGCCGCTGCGTCAGGACGAGCAGAAAATGGTGACGCAGGTTATTTCAACGGTTAACGATCCTTACAGCGATCAGGTCGTTATCGATAAAGGCAGCGTTAATGGCGTATATGAAGGTCAACCGGTCATTAGCGACAAAGGTGTCGTAGGGCAGGTTGTCGCCGTGGCGAAACTGACCAGCCGCGTGTTGCTGATTTGCGATGCGACTCATGCGCTGCCGATTCAGGTACTGCGCAATGACATCCGCGTGATTGCCGCCGGTAACGGCTGTACTGACGATCTTCAGCTTGAACATCTGCCCGCCAATACCGATATTCGCGTCGGCGATGTGCTGGTAACGTCCGGACTTGGTGGGCGTTTCCCGGAAGGGTATCCGGTGGCGGTGGTCTCCTCCGTCAAGCTGGACACTCAGCGCGCCTATACCGTCATTCAGGCACGTCCAACCGCGGGTTTGCAGCGTTTGCGCTATCTGCTGCTGTTGTGGGGAGCCGATCGTAACGGCGCCAATCCGATGACGCCGGAAGAGGTTCACCGCGTCGCCAATGAGCGCCTGATGCAGATGATGCCGCAGGTGTTGCCTTCTCCGGATGCGATGGGGCCGCCGGCGCCAGTGCCGGACCCGGCGACGGGGATTACTCAGCCATCTGCGGGCCAGACGGCGCCGGTATCAACGCAACCATCGCCTTCGGGCGCGACCACGCCGCCTGCGCGTGCGCCGGGAGGGTAATGGTGGCGAGCTATCGTAGCCGGGGGCGCTGGGTTATCTGGCTCTCTTTTCTTATTGCGCTGTTGCTGCAAATCATGCCCTGGCCGGACGACATCATTGTTTTCCGGCCAAACTGGGTTTTGCTCATCTTACTGTACTGGATTCTGGCCCTGCCGCACCGCGTAAATGTGGGGACGGGATTTGTGATGGGTGCCATACTTGATCTCATCAGCGGTTCCACACTTGGCGTGCGCGCTCTGTCGATGAGTATTGTCGCCTATCTGGTCGCTCTGAAATTCCAGCTCTTCCGTAACCTGGCGCTCTGGCAGCAGGCGCTGGTGGTAATGTTGCTTTCACTGGCCGTGGACATTATTGTTTTCTGGGCCGAGTTTTTAGTGATCAACGTCTCTTTCAGACCGGAAGTGTTCTGGAGTAGTGTAGTCAATGGCGTGCTGTGGCCCTGGCTCTTTTTGCTGATGCGTAGGGTACGCCAGCAGTTTGCTGTGCAATAAAGGTCGATATGACAACTCTGTATCTTGCTTCCGGTTCCCCGCGTCGCCAGGAATTATTGACTCAACTTGGATTTTCATTCGAGCAGGTCGTGCCTGGTATTGAAGAGCAACGGCGTGCTCAGGAAAGCGCGCAGCAGTATGTTGTTCGGCTGGCGCGCGAAAAGGCGCAGGCTGGCGTGGCGCTGGTTCCCCGTGATCTGCCGGTGTTGGGCGCGGATACGATAGTCGTGTTAAACGGCGAGGTGCTGGAAAAGCCGCGCGACGCCGCTCATGCCGCAGAAATGCTGCGTTTGCTTTCCGGAAATACGCATCAGGTGATGACTGCTGTTGCGCTTGCGGACTCGCAGCAGACGCTGGATTGTCTGGTGGTAACGGAGGTGACTTTCCGCACGCTTTCTGCGCAGGATATTACTGGCTATGTCGCCAGCGGCGAGCCTTTAGATAAAGCAGGTGCATACGGTATTCAGGGGCGGGGTGGCTGTTTTGTCAGGAAGATAAATGGCAGCTATCACGCCGTGGTCGGCTTACCGCTGGTTGAAACGTATGAGTTGTTGAGTCATTTTAACGCACTGCGTGATAAAAGGGATAAACATGACGGCTGAATTGTTGGTAAACGTAACGCCATCGGAAACGCGCGTGGCGTACATTGATGGCGGTATTCTTCAGGAAATCCATATTGAGCGCGAAGCGCGACGCGGAATCGTAGGCAATATCTACAAAGGTCGTGTAAGTCGTGTACTTCCAGGTATGCAGGCGGCTTTTGTAGATATTGGGCTGGATAAAGCCGCATTTCTTCACGCTTCCGACATTATGCCGCATACCGAATGCGTGGCGGGCGACGAGCAAAAACAGTTTACCGTGCGCGATATCTCCGAACTGGTGCGTCAGGGACAGGATCTGATGGTGCAGGTAGTGAAAGATCCGCTCGGCACGAAAGGCGCGCGTTTGACCACGGACATCACGTTGCCCTCCCGTTACCTTGTTTTTATGCCCGGCGCGTCACACGTTGGCGTTTCCCAGCGCATCGAAAGCGAAAGTGAACGCGAGCGCCTGAAAAAGGTGGTGGCGGAATACTGCGACGAACAGGGCGGGTTTATTATTCGTACCGCAGCGGAAGGCGTGTGTGAAGAGGATCTCGCGTCTGACGCCGCCTATCTCAAGCGCGTCTGGACGAAAGTCATGGAGCGCAAAAAGCGTCCGCAAACGCGCTACCAGATGTATGGCGAACTGGCGCTGGCGCAGCGCGTGCTGCGCGATTTCGCCGATGCGCAGTTGGACCGAATTCGCGTCGACTCACGTCTGACCTATGAGTCGCTGCTGGAGTTTACCGCAGAATACATCCCGGAAATGACCAGTAAGCTGGAGCATTACAGTGGCCATCAGCCGATCTTCGATCTTTATGACGTGGAAAATGAGATCCAGCGCGCGCTGGAGCGTAAGGTTGAACTCAAGTCTGGCGGTTATCTGATCATCGACCAAACCGAAGCGATGACGACGGTAGATATCAATACCGGCGCGTTTGTCGGACACCGTAATCTCGACGACACCATTTTTAATACCAATATTGAAGCGACTCAGGCCATTGCCCGCCAGCTACGCCTGCGTAATCTGGGCGGCATTATCATTATCGATTTTATCGACATGAATAATGAAGATCATCGCCGCCGGGTGCTGCATTCGCTGGAACAGGCGTTAAGTAAGGATCGCGTGAAAACCAGTATTAACGGTTTTTCGCCGCTGGGGCTGGTGGAAATGACTCGTAAACGGACTCGTGAAAGCGTGGAACATGTGCTTTGTAACGAATGTCCAACCTGTCATGGCCGCGGGACGGTAAAAACGGTGGAAACCGTCTGCTATGAGATCATGCGTGAAATTGTACGTGTTCATCACGCTTATGACTCCGATCGCTTCCTGGTTTATGCTTCTCCTGCGGTGGCGGAAGCGCTGAAAGGCGAAGAATCACACGCGCTGGCGGAAGTCGAAATCTTTGTCGGCAAACAGGTTAAAGTTCAGGTCGAACCGCTTTATAACCAGGAGCAGTTTGACGTCGTAATGATGTAATTGAGTAGTAGCACCAGCGCATGTAGGCCGGATAAGGCGCAAGCGCCGCCATCCGGCAATATACCTTCAAGGGGTGTGAGTCGTATTTTTTGGCAGACAAGGAGAGACGCGTGAGGCGATTGCCGGGGATTTTAGTGCTCACTGGAGCCGCGCTCATCGTCATTGCAGCGCTGCTGGTTAGCGGGCTGCGCCTGGCGTTGCCTCATCTTGACGCCTGGCGTCCAGCTATCCTGAATAAGATTGAGTCTGTGACCGGCGTGCCGTTGGCCGCCAGCCAACTCTCCGCAAGCTGGCAAAATTTTGGCCCTACGCTGGAAGCGCATAATATTCATGCCGCCCTGAAAGATGGCGGCGAACTGTCGATAAAACGCGTTACGCTGGCGCTGGACGTCTGGCAAAGCCTGTTGCACATGCGCTGGCAGTTTCGCGACCTGACCTTCTGGCAACTCAATTTCCGCACCAACACGCCTCTTCAAAGCAGCGACGGCGAAGGCATCGAAACCAGCCGTTTAAGCGATCTTTTCCTGCGGCAGTTCGATCATTTCGATCTGCGCGATAGCCAAATCAGTTTTCTGACGCTTTCCGGACAACGCGCGGAGCTGGCGATCCCACAGCTTACCTGGCTAAACGGCAAAGAGCGGCACCGCGCCGAAGGCGAGGTCAGCCTCTCCAGCCTGACCGGGCAGCACGGCGTGATGCAGGTGCGGATGGATTTACGCGATGACGACGGTTTGCTAAATAACGGCAGAGTCTGGTTACAGGCCGACGATATTGACGTCAAGCCGTGGCTGGGCAAATGGATGCAGGATAATGTGGCGCTCCAGACGGCGCGTTTCAGTCTGGAAGGCTGGATGACGCTCAGTAAAGGCGAAATCGCCGGAGGGGACATCTGGCTGAAACAGGGCGGCGCAAGCTGGCTGGGCGATAACACGACGCACACGCTGTCTGTCGATAACCTGACGGCGCAGATTAGCCGCGAGCAGCCGGGCTGGCAGTTTTATATTCCGGACACACGGATTACGCTTGATGGTAAACCCTGGCCGAGCGGAGCCTTAACCGTGGCCTGGCTCCCGCAGCAGGACGTCGGCGGCGAGAATCACACACGTAGCGATGAACTACGCATTCGCGCCAGTAATCTTGAACTGGCGGGGCTGGAAGCATTACGTCCGCTGGCGGCTAAACTGTCGCCTGTGCTGGGCGAAATATGGCAGGCTACGCAGCCGAGCGGAAAGATCGCCACACTGGCGCTGGATATTCCGCTACAGGCGACCGAAAAAACGCGTTTTCAGGCATCGTGGGAAAATCTTGCCTGGAAACAGTGGAAGCTGTTGCCCGGCGCGGAACATTTTTCCGGTACGCTGGCGGGAAGCGTAGAAGACGGGCAGATGAAGGTTGCGATGCAGCAGGCTAAAATGCCCTATGAAACCGTTTTTCGCGCGCCGCTGGAAATTGAAAACGGCGTCGCGACGCTTAGCTGGTTGAAAAATGAGAACGGCTTTCAGCTTGATGGCCGCGACATTGACGTCAAAGCAAAGGCGGTACATGCGCGCGGCGGGTTCCGCTATCTGCAACCGACGGGCGACGAACCGTGGCTGGGCATTCTGGCCGGAATCAGTACCGACGATGGATCTCAGGCGTGGCGCTATTTTCCGGAAAACCTGATGGGCAAAGCGCTGGTCGATTACCTTAGCGGCGCGATTCAGGGCGGTGAGGCGGATAACGCCACGTTGGTTTACGGTGGTAACCCGCACCTCTTTCCCTATAAGCATAACGAAGGTCAGTTTGAAGTGCTGGTGCCGCTACGCAATGCGACGTTTGCTTTTCAACCCGACTGGCCGGCGCTAAAAAATCTCAACATTGAACTGGATTTCCTGAACGACGGCCTGTGGATGCGTTCGGATAGCGTCGATTTGGGCGGGGTGAAGGCCAGCAAACTCGCGGCGGCGATTCCGGATTATTCCAAAGAGAAACTGCTCATTGATGCCGATATTAACGGGCCGGGAAAAGCCGTTGGGCCTTATTTCGACGAGACGCCGCTAAAAGACTCGCTTGGCTCGACGCTGGCGGAGCTCCAATTAGATGGCGATGTGAATGCTCGCTTACATCTTGATATTCCGCTGGATGGCGAACAGGTTACCGCTGAGGGCGATGTCTCGTTGCGTAACAACAGCCTGTTTATTAAGCCGCTAAACAGCACGCTCAAAAATCTGAACGGTAAATTCAGCTTTGTGAATGGCGCGCTAAAAAGCGGGCCGCTGACGGCAAACTGGTTTAATCAGCCGCTGAACCTGGATTTCAGTACGACGGAAGGGGCAAAAGCCTATCAGGTCGCCGTCAACCTGAACGGTAACTGGCAGCCAACGCGTATGGGCGTCTTACCGCCGCAACTGAATGATGCCCTGAGCGGCAGCGTGACGTGGAATGGTAAAGTCGGCATCGATCTTCCGTATCATGCTGACACCACTTATCACATCGAGCTGAACGGCGATCTGAGAAATGTGAGTAGTCACTTACCTTCTCCGCTAAATAAACCCGCAGGCGAAGCCATTCCGGTGAACATTCAGGCTGACGGCAACCTGAAAAGTTTTGCGCTAACGGGGAGCGCAGGGAGTAAAAATCACTTTAACAGCCGCTGGTTATTAAATCAGAAGCTGACGTTGGATCGGGCTATCTGGACGACGGACAGCCGGACGATTCCGCCATTGCCTGCTCAACAAGGCGTTGAGCTCAATCTGCCGGCGCTGGATGGCGCGCAATGGCTGGCGTTATTCCAGAAAGGCGCGGCGGATAACGTGAGCAGTTCGGCCGAGTTTCCTCAACGCGTCACGTTGCGTACTCCCGCGCTATCGCTGGGCGGCCAGCAGTGGAACAATTTGAGCGTCGTTTCAGCCCCCTCGCTGAATGGAACAAAAATTGAAGCGCAGGGCCGTGAGGTGAACGCCACGCTGCTCATGCGCAACCATGCGCCGTGGCTGGCGAACATTAAGTACCTGTATTACAACCCTGGTGTCGCAAAAACGCACGCCTCGTCACCAACGCCGACATCGCCGTTGGCTTCGGCGAACACGATTAGCTTCCGCGGCTGGCCGGACTTACAGCTTCGCTGCGAAGAGTGCTGGCTGTGGGGGCAAAAATATGGGCGTATTGATGGCGATTTCGCCATCAAAGGCAATACGCTGACTCTGGCGAATGGCCTGATCGATACCGGATTCGCCCGTTTGAAAGCGAACGGCGAGTGGGTGAATGCGCCGGGTAATGAACGAACCTCGCTGAAAGGTAGTCTGCATGGTAGTAACCTCGACACGGCTGCCGGGTTCTTCGGCATCTCGACGCCAATCCAGAACGCGTCTTTTAACGTAGATTACGATCTGCACTGGCGAAACCCGCCCTGGCAACCTGATGAAGCCACGCTCAACGGGATTTTACGTACGCGTCTGGGCAAAGGCGAGTTTACTGATCTCAGTAGCGGTCATGCCGGACAGCTACTGCGGCTGCTCAGTTTTGATGCGTTGCTGCGTAAGCTGCGGTTTGACTTCAGAGATACCTTTAGCGAGGGCTTCTATTTCGACTCTATTCATAGTACCGCGTGGATTAAAGATGGCGTCCTGCATACTGACGATACGCTGGTGGATGGGCTGGAAGCGGATATTGCAATGAAAGGTTCTGTTGATCTGGTGCGTCGTCGTCTTGATATGGAGGCCGTTGTCGCGCCGGAAATTTCCGCCACCGTGGGCGTCGCCGCCGCGTTTGCCGTTAACCCGATTGTCGGCGCGGCGGTATTTGCCGCCAGTAAAGTGTTGGGGCCGCTATGGAGCAAGGTCTCCATTTTGCGTTATCGCATTACCGGTCCGGTCGATGCGCCGCAGATCAACGAAGTTCTGCGCCAACCGAGAAAAGAAAGCCAGCAATGATTTGACGGGGGCGAGGAATTGCCCCACTCTCAGTAAATAGTCATGCCGGACGGCGCTGCGTTTATCCGGTTTGCACAATCTAACAACGTAGTCCGGATAAGGCGTGAACCGCCATCCGGCAGAAATCAACGAGTAGCAAAAACGATGAGTCTGAACCTGGTAAGTGAACAATTGCTAGCGGCGAATGGCCTGAACCATCAGGATCTGTTCGCTATTTTGGGCCAACTGGCCGAACGCCGTCTTGATTATGGCGACCTCTATTTTCAGTCGAGCTATCACGAATCCTGGGTTTTAGAAGACCGCATCATTAAAGATGGCTCATATAATATCGACCAGGGCGTTGGCGTTCGCGCCATTAGCGGCGAAAAAACCGGTTTTGCTTATGCTGACCAGATAAGCCTCCTGGCGCTGGAGCAGAGTGCGCAGGCAGCGCGAACCATTGTACGCGAGAACGGCGAAGGCAAGGTAAAAACGCTCGCCGCCGTAGCGCATCAGCCGCTCTACACCACCCTTGATCCGCTGCAAAGTATGAGCCGCGAAGAGAAGCTGGATATCCTCAGACGCGTTGATAAAGCGGCGCGAGAAGCCGATAAACGCGTGCAGGAAGTTAACGCCAGCCTGACTGGCGTATATGAATTAATCCTCGTGGCGGCGACCGACGGGACGCTGGCGGCGGATGTCCGTCCACTGGTGCGTTTGTCCGTTAGCGTGCAGGTGGAAGAAGACGGTAAACGCGAGCGCGGCGCCAGCGGCGGCGGCGGTCGCTTTGGTTATGAGTATTTTCTTGCCGATCTCGACGGCGAGGTTCGTGCCGACGCGTGGGCGAAAGAAGCGGTACGCATGGCGCTGGTTAATCTCTCCGCGGTCGCTGCGCCAGCGGGGACATTACCGGTGGTTCTGGGCGCCGGGTGGCCGGGCGTATTGCTGCACGAAGCGGTCGGTCACGGGCTGGAAGGTGATTTTAACCGTCGTGGGACGTCTGTGTTTAGCGGTCAGATCGGCGAGCAGGTTGCCTCCGCGCTTTGCACCGTAGTGGATGACGGCACAATGATGAACCGTCGTGGCTCCGTTGCTATCGATGATGAAGGTACGCCAGGCCAGTACAACGTATTGATTGAAAATGGCGTGCTGAAAGGATACATGCAGGACAAGCTGAACGCGCGCCTGATGGGCGCTGCGCCGACCGGTAACGGGCGTCGCGAATCTTATGCGCATCTGCCGATGCCGCGTATGACGAATACCTATATGTTGGCGGGGCAGTCAACGCCGCAGGAAATTATCGAATCCGTTGAGTACGGCATCTATGCGCCTAACTTTGGCGGCGGTCAGGTGGATATCACCTCCGGCAAGTTTGTGTTCTCTACCTCGGAAGCGTATCTGATTGAAAACGGCAAAGTCACGACGCCGGTGAAGGGCGCGACGTTAATTGGATCAGGCATTGAAACGATGCAACAGATCTCCATGGTCGGCAATGACCTTAAGCTGGATAACGGGGTGGGGGTTTGCGGTAAAGAGGGGCAAAGTCTGCCGGTAGGCGTAGGCCAGCCGACGCTGAAAGTCGATAACCTGACGGTTGGCGGCACCGCATAACTGTCCGCCTTATCAGGCCTGTGGTGTGTGCCGCCCAGGCCTGATAAGCGCAGCGCCATCAGGCAATGTCTGCGTCGGGTGGCATCTGGCCTACAATCGTCTTCAGCAATTACCCGGTGTTTTTATTTTTCTTTCCCTCGCCCGTGCATCCCCTGAAACAGGTGTGCGACATCGACAAAATAGTCAGTTAACGCGTTAATCACTACCTGCACTTTAAGCGGCAGCTTATCTTTTTCGGTGTACAGCGCGTACACCGGACGGGGATCGGACTGATAGCGAGGCAGCAGGATCTCCAGATCGCCACGATTGATCTCATCGATCACCCACATCAGCGGCACATAGGCGATTCCGGTTCCGGCGGTCAGCCAGCGTACCAGCGTCATCGGATCGTTAGTGACGAACCGCCCCTGTGGAATCAGTCGGGTAGAAATTCCTTCCGGCGCGATAAGTTCAAACTCATTATCCGGGCGCACGCTATATTCCAGCCAGGAATGGCTACTGAGATCGGCGGGTTTTTCCGGGACGCCGTACTGAGCGAGGTAGGGCTTGGCGGCGCACACAACCATCGGCATCGCGCCAAGTCGACGGGAAAACAGGCTGGAGTCTTGCAGCGCGCCCACGCGGATCACCACGTCCAGCCCGTCGGCAATTAAATCCGGAGCCGGAATTCCTGTCACCAGATTGACCGCCAGACCGGGATACTCTTTTAATAATTTTGCGGTAAGCCCGGCCAGCACATTTTGCGCCATGGTTGAAGAACAGCCGATACGCAATGTACCGATAGGCGTGTTATTAAAAGCGTAAAGCTGCTCGTGAACATCCTGCACTTCATGCAGCATACGACGACAGCCCTGATAATAGATTTTTCCAGCTTCGGTGAGCCCAATGCTGCGTGTGCTGCGGTTGAGCAATTTAACCTGAAGCTCATCTTCCAGTTTCGCCACAGTCTGGCTGATGGACGATACGCTCATTTGCAGCTGTCTGGCTGCGGCGGTAAAAGAGCCAAACTCGACAACTTTGGCGAATACCGACATTCGTTTTAATCGTTCCATTATTCACTCTGGCTTAAAAGTGATTTAGATCACATAATATAGATAACAGCATAACAATTACGTTAATATACTATTATTCGAATAAGAGCTATGTCGCTCTCGCCTGGCGTCTCTTGCCCTTCTCTGCGGCGATGTAGCTTAACAATCTATCGCCTGCTCTCTCTCAGAAATCAAGGTCAACATGAGTCTGTTTCCCGTTATCGTGGTGTTTGGTCTTTCCTTCCCACCGATATTTTTCGAATTGCTTTTGTCACTGGCTATTTTTTGGCTGGTGCGTCGGATGCTTGTGCCGACGGGCATCTATGATTTTGTCTGGCATCCGGCTCTGTTCAATACCGCGCTGTATTGTTGTCTGTTTTATTTAATATCGCGCCTGTTCGTTTGAGGTTGAAGTGAAAACACTAACAAGAAAACTCTCCCGTACGGCCATTACCCTCGTACTGGTTATTCTGGCCTTTATCGCCATTTTCCGCGCCTGGGTGTATTACACCGAATCTCCCTGGACGCGCGACGCGCGTTTTAGCGCCGATGTCGTCGCTATTGCCCCGGATGTCGCGGGCCTGATTACCCATGTAAACGTGCATGATAACCAACTGGTGAAAAAGGATCAGGTCCTGTTTACCATCGATCAGCCACGCTATCAAAAAGCGCTGGCGGAAGCGGAAGCTGATGTAGCCTATTATCAGGTCCTGGCGCAGGAAAAACGCCAGGAAGCCGGTCGCCGTAATCGCCTCGGCGTACAGGCGATGTCCCGGGAAGAGATCGATCAGGCGAACAATGTCTTGCAGACGGTACTGCATCAACTGGCTAAAGCCCAGGCGACGCGCGACCTGGCTAAACTCGATCTGGAGCGCACCGTCATTCGCGCGCCTGCCGACGGCTGGGTGACTAACCTCAATGTTTATGCCGGTGAATTTATTACCCGCGGTTCCACAGCCGTCGCCCTGGTGAAAAAGAACTCTTTTTACGTGCAGGCCTATATGGAAGAGACCAAGCTGGAAGGCGTGCGTCCGGGATATCGTGCCGAAATCACGCCGCTTGGCAGCAACCGGGTATTAAAAGGTACCGTCGATAGCGTGGCGGCAGGGGTAACGAATGCCAGCAGTACCAGCGATGCGAAAGGGATGGCGACGATAGACTCTAACCTCGAATGGGTGCGTCTGGCCCAGCGTGTCCCGGTGCGTATCCGGCTCGACGAGCAGCAGGGGAATTTGTGGCCTGCCGGTACGACGGCAACCGTCGTGATCACCGGTAAGCAGGATCGTGACGCAAGCCAGGACTCCTTCTTCCGTAAACTGGCGCACCGGCTGCGCGAATTCGGTTAATCGTCATGGGCATTTTCTCCATTGCCAACCAGCACATTCGTTTTGCGGTAAAGCTGGCGTGCGCCATTGTGCTGGCATTATTTATCGGCTTCCATTTTCAACTGGAGACGCCGCGTTGGGCGGTGCTGACCGCCGCGATCGTGGCGGCAGGCCCGGCATTTGCCGCCGGCGGGGAACCCTATTCCGGCGCTATCCGTTATCGCGGAATGTTGCGTATTATCGGGACGTTTATTGGCTGTATCGCCGCGCTTATCATTATTATCTCTATGATCCGCGCGCCGCTATTGATGATTCTGGTGTGCTGTGTCTGGGCCGGTTTTTGTACCTGGATCTCCTCTTTAGTACGGATCGAAAACTCTTATGCGTGGGGACTGTCAGGTTATACTGCGCTGATCATTGTGATTACCATTCAGACGGAGCCGCTACTCACGCCGCAATTTGCGCTTGAACGCTGTAGCGAAATCGTCATCGGCATTGGCTGCGCTATTTTAGCGGATCTGCTTTTCTCGCCGCGATCGATAAAGCAGGAGGTTGATCGCGAACTGGACAGTTTACTGGTAGCGCAATATCAGCTAATGCAACTTTGTATTAAGCATGGCGACAGCGAAGAAGTCGACAACGCCTGGGGCGATCTGGTGCGACGCACGGCGGCGCTGGAGGGAATGCGAAGTAATCTGAATATGGAATCTTCGCGCTGGGTACGCGCTAACCGCCGCCTGAAAGCGTTGAATACGCTTTCGCTCACGCTGATTACGCAATCCTGTGAAACTTATCTTATTCAAAACACGCGGCCGGAACTGATTACCGATACATTCCGGGAACTGTTCGAGACGCCGGTTGAAACGGTACAGGACGTCCACAGACAGTTAAAACGGATGCGGCGTGTCATTGTCTGGACTGGCGAGCGCGAAACGCCCGTCACGCTTTATAGCTGGGTAGGCGCTGCGACGCGCTATCTATTGCTTAAACGCGGCGTGATCAGTAACACCAAAATCAGCGCGACGGAAGAAGAGATCCTGCAAGGCGAGCCCGTAGTTAAAGTGGAATCCGCTGAACGTCACCATGCGATGGTGAACTTCTGGCGCACCACGCTTTCCTGCATTCTGGGGACATTATTCTGGCTATGGACCGGCTGGACATCGGGTAATGGCGCGATGGTGATGATTGCCGTGGTGACCTCGCTGGCGATGCGTTTACCCAATCCGCGCATGGTCTGCATCGATTTTATTTATGGCACTCTGGCGGCGTTGCCGCTGGGATTGCTCTATTTCCTGGTGATTATTCCCAATACGCAGCAAAGTATGCTGTTGTTATGTTTGAGCCTGGCGGTATTGGGGTTCTTTATCGGCATTGAGGTCCAGAAACGGCGTCTGGGGTCGATGGGGGCGCTGGCCAGTACGATTAACATTATTGTGTTGGATAATCCGATGACGTTCCATTTCAGCCAGTTCCTCGACAGCGCGTTGGGGCAAATTGTCGGCTGTATGCTGGCGTTTATCGTCATCCTGCTGGTGCGTGATAAATCCAAAGATCGAACCGGTCGCGTGCTGCTTAATCAGTTTGTTTCCGCTGCGGTCTCGGCAATGACGACCAACGTGGTACGCCGTAAAGAAAACCGTCTGCCTGCGTTATATCAGCAACTCTTTTTGCTGATGAATAAATTTCCTGGCGATTTGCCGAAGTTCCGCCTGGCGCTAACGATGATCATTGCTCATCAACGTCTGCGCGACGCGCCGATACCGGTTAATGAAGATCTGTCAGTGTTCCACCGTCAGCTTCGTCGTACCGCAGACCATGTTATTTCCGCCGGAAGCGATGATAAACGGCGACGCTACTTTGGTCAGTTGCTGGATGAGCTGGATATCTATCAGGAGAAATTACGTATCTGGGAGGCGCCGCCGCAGGTGACGGAACCGGTTAAACGCCTGACGGGTATGTTACATAAATACCAGAACGCGCTTACCGATAGCTAACCCACAAGAACCGATGCCAAAAGCGTCGGTTTTTTTATGACTATACTTATTTGAGATACAAAAACAGCGCAAGAGTGCTCCGGGGCTAAAAGCGTTTCTGGAAGTGAAACCTCTGCATAATGATGCTTAGTAGTAAAACAGACAATTGTCTGTCGGGGATGGTGGCTGGCTATGAATGTCTATACTTTTGATTTTAATGATATTAAAAACCAAAGCGATTTTTATCGCGAGTTTACGCAGACGTTTGGTCTTGCCAGTGAGAAAGTAAGCGATCTTGATACATTATGGGATGCGGTAATGAGCGATATCTTACCCCTACCGCTAGAGATTGAGTTCGTTCACCTGCCTGATAAACTGCGCAGGCGCTACGGGGCGCTGATTTTACTCTTTGATGAAGCGGAAGAAGAGCTGGAGGGGCGGCTACGGTTTAATGTCCGGCATTGAAAAAGCATAAAAAAGCCCCCGGCAGGCGGGGGCAAGTCGTCGGGTTAGACGACGAGGGTTTACTTATACAACTCGGCGGTGGCGTGCCAGTTATCACCTTCTTTTAATTCGATGATGCGATAGCTATTAGCGCCTGCTTTTTCAGCTTTAGCGACGATCTCTTGGCGCATATCCATTGGCGTACTACCAATCTGCGAGACGGAAATGGTGCCCATCGGTTGCAGATTCTGCGCCTGTTCCGCGTTGACCTGATGTACTGCGGCATTTGCGCCGAAAGAGAGCAGAGTGGCCAGGCCGAGTGATGCGATAATGTATTTCGTTTTCATGATCTTTTATTCCTTTATAGGGTCAACCTCGCGGATTAATGGGCTTTTCTTATGCGATATCTCCGCGAAGCAATGACACGTTATATGCGATGGCAGGTGAATTTTATTTGTACAGTTCGGCAGTGGCGTGCCAGTTGCTGCCGCTACGCGCTTCGGTAATGTGGTAGGCCGTAGCGCCTTGTTCATCCGCTTTTTTGCTCAGCATGGCGTTCATATCCATAGGCGATGAGCCGATAGCGCTGACTGAAACCGATCCGATTGCTTCACGGTTTTGCGCTTGCTCTGCGCTGATAGGTTCTGCGGCGAAAGCGCCAAAAGAGAGAACGGACAGAATACTTAATGTTGCAACAGTGGTTTTGATTTTCATGATTTTTACCTCGTCGAATTCCTTTACTGGGGTCTTTGTTTCGTGACCCTCATCACAAAATTAAGTATACACTAATAACGCGATTAATTAATATCACGCTAATTGTTTCTGCTTTTTAAAGACATTAAAAATTTTATTTTTTATAACGTTATGGAATTAAAATTGCTGTTTTTCGCCGCTGTCATTTAAAAAATAAAATAAAATCAATGTCTTAATAAATTTGACATTTTGTGCGTTTTTTTGATTTGTCATTCATGTGGTGAATGTTTAAGGGCATGATTTGCCAAATGATAGCCGTACAGGAAAGCGGCGAGGGGAGGGGACAAAAAGGTGCCTCCGCCGTACGACGACGGAGGAAGTGGGACTAAAGCTCTTGTTCAAAAAGTTCCAGAATGGCTTCGTACAGATCTCTTACGGAAAAGCCGCTGGCAGGCGTAGTGAAGATAGTATCGTCGCCGGCAATCGTACCGAGAATACCTTCTGCTTTCCCCAGTGAATCCAGCAGGCGCGCGATGAGTTGTGCCGCGCCGGGGCTGGTATGAATCACCACGACAGCGTCGTTATAGTCGATATCCAGCACCAGATTTTTCAACGGACTGGATGTTGTTGGGACGCCCAGTTCAGCCGGAAGACAGTACACCATTTCCATTTTTGCGTTACGTGTACGCACTGCGCCGAACTTAGTCAACATGCGCGAGACCTTGGACTGATTGATATTTTCAAAGCCCTGATCCTGCAACGCGAGGACGATTTCGCCCTGTGAGCTGAATTTTTCTTCTTTGAGGAGCGCTTTAAACGCTCTTACTAGTTCTTCTTGTTTAGCCGAGCTTCGCATAAGTCACCCGTAATATGGCGGTAGAAACAACATTATTGTGCATACAGATGAATTTTTATGCAAACAGTCTGCCTTGTTTAAGGCTGAAATAATGTTATGAAAGAGCGGAATTTTATCAAATTTCGTTATCAAGAAACATGCCTGTGTCACGCCTCGCAAATAAGATTAAAAGTAAATTAATTGTTATCAAAATGATGTTGTTTTGAGAGGATAGTAGGGTATATTGTCACCACCTGTAGGAACGTTGCTCTCTGGTTGCAGTCGATCCGGATTACGCAAATTAAATGCATAAAAGCCAAAATTGCGCGACTCCGCATTCTTGATGAGTGAGGATTGTAATCATTGAATTTGTGAATTAAGGTCGCCGCCGCGGAGCAATAGACACTTAGCTAATCATATAATAAGGAGTTTAGGATGAAAGTCGCAGTCCTCGGCGCTGCTGGTGGTATCGGTCAGGCGCTGGCATTACTTTTAAAAAACCAACTGCCTTCAGGTTCAGAACTCTCCCTGTACGACATCGCTCCAGTGACTCCCGGTGTGGCCGTTGATTTGAGCCACATCCCCACCGCTGTAAAAATCAAAGGTTTCTCCGGTGAAGACGCAACCCCGGCGCTTGAAGGCGCTGACGTAGTACTGATTTCTGCGGGTGTGGCGCGTAAGCCGGGTATGGACCGTTCCGACCTGTTTAACGTTAACGCCGGCATCGTGAAAAACCTGGTGCAGCAGATCGCTAAAACCTGCCCGAAAGCGTGCGTGGGCATTATCACCAACCCGGTGAACACCACCGTTGCGATTGCGGCGGAAGTGCTGAAAAAAGCAGGCGTATACGACAAAAACAAACTGTTTGGCGTTACCACGCTGGATATCATCCGCTCTAATACCTTTGTCGCAGAGCTGAAAGGTAAGCTGCCAACGGAAGTTGAAGTTCCGGTGATTGGCGGACACTCCGGCGTGACGATTCTGCCGCTGCTGTCGCAGATTCCAGGCGTAAGTTTTACCGAACAAGAAGCGGCCGAGCTGACTAAACGTATTCAGAACGCCGGTACTGAAGTCGTCGAGGCGAAAGCCGGCGGCGGATCGGCAACCCTCTCTATGGGCCAGGCTGCCGCGCGTTTCGGTCTTTCTCTGGTTCGCGCTCTGCAGGGCGAAAAAGGCGTGGTGGAATGCGCCTATGTGGAAGGCGACGGTCAGTATGCCCGTTTCTTCTCTCAGCCGCTGCTGCTGGGTAAAAACGGTGTAGAAGAGCGTAAATCCATCGGCACACTGAGCGCTTTCGAGCAACATTCGCTGGACGCTATGCTGGATACGCTGAAAAAAGATATTCAGTTGGGTGAAGATTTTATTAATAAATAAGCTGTTCCTGCCCGATGCCGGGGCTTTTGCTCCGGCTTCTTTGACTGTAAACAAGCCACGAAATCAAGCACTAAATCTGCTAAACTCCTCACGTCTTATCGGTTATTAACGAGAACGTCGTGAAAAAGATCCAAAGAACGCAAACCCGCGATCACATTACGCAAATGCTTCGCTATGAAATTCTTTCCGGCAATATAAAAGCGGGAGAAGAACTCGCGCAGGAAAGTATTGCGGAGCAGCTCGGTCTTTCACGAATGCCGGTTCGAGAAGCGCTACAGTCACTCGAACAGGAAGGTTTTTTAATCCGACTGCCCAACAGGCACATGCAGGTCGCGCATCTTGAGGCCGATCGCGTGAGTCATATTTTTCGCGTGATTGCCGCGATGGCTGCCGAAATGTTTTCGCTGATACCCAGCGAAGTAGGCGATGCCCTTCTGATACGTGCGCAAGCGCTGGCTGTCGCAGAAGACAAATCCTGCGAACTGGAGTGTCATGCGATGCTGATTTCTTATGTGAATAACCGCTATCTGGAAAAGGTGTATCAGCAGTTCCTGGACGGTTATGTCTCTTATGTTATTTTGCATCTGAAAAAAGATAATCAGGAGTCGGCGCAGCTTTTCGCTGAACTGGCTGACGTCATACGCCAGGGGCGGCGTGATGAGATTGGGCAAGTTATGCAGCGTTATTTCCTCTCTTTAGCAGAAATAATGCGTCAACATATGAAGGATTGGGAAAGTGCAGAAGCCTAAGTTAGGGAAGATTAAGCTTCTTTCAGCGAAAGAACAGGTCGCGGCAGTGCTGCGTAAAGCGATTCTTTCGAGGGAGTTAGTGGAAGGGCAGGAGATTACGTTAGAAGGCATTGCCGGAATGGTCGGCGTGTCCAGTATGCCAGTGCGCGAGGCGTTTCAGATTCTGGCGGCGGATGGGCTGATAAAAGTGCGCCCTAATAAAGGGGCGGTGGTGTTGGGCATCAATGAACAAACGATCCGTGAACACTATGAAATTCGCGCGCTGTTAGAAAGTGAGGCGGTGGCTAAAGCTTCTCGTCCTGGCACCGATATCTCGCGGATAGCCCAGGTGCATTATGCCGCTGAAAAGGCTCTCGCGGAAAATAACTCGGCGGAATACTCCGACCTGAATCAGGCATTTCATATGGAAATATGGAATGTTGCTGGCAACGAAAAAATGAAAATGTTGCTCTGTAATATGTGGAACGGCCTGTCGATGGGCCATAAGGTCACCGAAGAAGAGTATGCCGTGATTTCCATTCAGGAACATAAAAGTATTCTGCAAGCTCTTGAACTTCATGATGAAACATTGGCACGCCAGCGCATGCGCGAACACATTATTCGCTCAATGGAGAATATGCTGACCCGCTATGTTGGTGACCCTTCTGCCTGATCTTTTCGCCTGCGTGAGCATCGCAGGCGCTTCAACCAATTCTTCAATTCTATTAATCACGTCCAGTAACGATCTTGATGTAGATCTCACTCCTGCATCTTTCCTGAGAAACGATTTGACTTAGTTTTTGTATGGGAATAATTTCTCCCTGTCAATATTGGATACAATATCATATATCATTGATTGGATAATTATAAATATGGAACCCATTACCCTTACCTTATGTTTATTGGTGTTCGCTATCGTCATGTTTGTATGGGAAAAAGTGCCGCTAGCCGTCACTTCCATGATTGTCTGCGTGGCCTTAGTGATCACCGGCGTTCTGAATATCAAACAGGCCTTTGCTGGCTTTATCGACACTAACGTCATCCTCTTTGTCGCGATGTTTATCGTGGGCGGTGCTTTGTTCGAGACCGGTATGGCAAACAAAGTGGGCGGCGTCATCACGCGCTTCGCGAAAACAGAAAAACAGCTGATCTTCACCATTATGGTGGTGGTGGGTTTGATGTCTGGCGTCCTTTCTAACACCGGTACCGCTGCGGTTTTGATTCCGGTGGTGATCGGCGTGGCGGCAAAATCGGGCTTCTCGCGTTCTCGTCTACTGATGCCGCTGGTTTTCGCCGCTGCGTTGGGCGGTAACCTGTCGTTAATTGGCGCGCCGGGAAATCTTATCGCGCAGTCTGCGCTACAGAATATTGGCGGCGGCTTTGGCTTTTTTGAATACGCAAAAATCGGTCTCCCGATGCTCATCTGCGGCATTCTCTACTTCCTGACTATTGGCTATCGCTTTCTGCCGAATAATGCGACCGGCGGTGAGGTGGGGAGCGTCGGGGAGCAACGTGACTACAGCCATGTTCCACAGTGGAAACAACGGCTCTCACTGGTGGTGTTGATCGCAACGATCCTCGGCATGATCTTTGAGAAGAAGATCGGTGTCAGCCTGGCCGTGACCGGTTGTATTGGCGCTCTTGTGCTGGTAGTAAGCGGCGTACTCACGGAAAAACAGGCCTATAAAGCCATTGATTCACAGACTATTTTTATCTTTGGCGGCACCCTGGCGCTGGCAAAAGCGCTGGAAATGACCGGGGCAGGCAAGCTGGTTGCGGACTATGTAATCGGCATGCTGGGGCAAAACTCCTCACCGTTCATGTTGCTGATCGCCGTTTTCGCCTTATCCGTTGTGATGACCAACTTTATGTCCAATACCGCAACGACAGCGCTATTGGTGCCGGTGAGTTTGTCCATTGCCGCAGGCATGGGGGCCGACCCGCGTGCGGTTCTGATGGCGACGGTCATTGGCGGTTCCTGCGCCTACGCAACCCCTATCGGTATGCCTGCCAACATGATGGTGCTCTCCGCGGGTGGCTATAAATTTGTCGACTACGCTAAGGCCGGTATCCCCCTGATTATCGTTTCAACCATTGTCAGCTTGATCCTGCTGCCAATCCTTTTCCCTTTTCATCCGTAATTAACGGAAGCTGTTCTGACTAAGGAGCATTTATGAGTAAAAGTGAACAGATATCCCATATGACCGACGTTATGGCCAAGTTTGTGGGATATACCGGCAAAGTTTTGCCTGATGATGTCACTGCAAAACTGGAGGATTTGCATAAGAAAGAGACCAGTAAACTGGCCGACGTCATCTTTACTACCATGATTGAGAACCAGCGTCTGGCGAAAGAGCTGGATCGACCTTCCTGCCAGGACACCGGTGTCATTCAGTTTCTGGTGGAGTGCGGGACGAACTTTCCGCTGATTGGCGAGCTGGAAGCGTTGTTGCGTGAGGCGGTGATCAAAGCAACTGTAGATTCTCCGCTGCGCCACAACAGCGTAGAAACTTTTGATGAATACAACACCGGTAAAAACGTGGGTAAAGGTACGCCGACGGTCTTCTGGGAAATCGTTCCCAATTCCGATCAGTGCAGCATTTATACCTATATGGCGGGCGGTGGTTGTTCTCTGCCGGGGAAAGCGATGGTGCTGATGCCGGGTGCAGGCTATGAAGGTGTGACCCGCTTTGTACTGGATGTGATGACCAGCTACGGCCTCAACGCTTGTCCGCCGCTGCTGGTTGGCGTGGGCGTAGCGACCTCTGTTGAAACGGCGGCACTGCTATCGAAAAAAGCGCTGATGCGTCCGATCGGTTCGCATAACGAGAATGAGCGTGCAGCCTCGCTGGAAAAAATGCTGGAAGACGGCATTAACAAAATTGGCCTGGGGCCGCAGGGGATGTCCGGTAATACCTCCGTTATGGGCGTGAACATTGAAAACACCGCGCGTCATCCTTCTACCATCGGCGTGGCGGTAAACGTCGGCTGCTGGTCGCACCGTAAAGGGCACATCGTTTTCGATAAAGATTTGAATTACACCATTACGTCTCACAGCGGAGTGAATTTCTGATGACTAAAAAAATCCTGACTACGCCAATTAAAGATGAAGATTTAGCGGATATTAAGGCTGGCGATATTATTTATCTCAACGGTCATATTGTTACCTGCCGTGACGTAGCCCATCGCCGTTTAATTGAAGGTGGTCGCGAACTTCCGGTAGATGTTCGCGGCGGCGCTATTTTACACGCTGGCCCCATTGTCCGCCCAATTAAAGGCGAAGACGATAAGTTTGAAATGGTCTCCGTGGGACCAACCACCAGCATGCGTATGGAGAAATTCGAAAAAGAATTTATTGCGCAGACCGGCGTGAAATTAATTGTGGGTAAAGGCGGTATGGGTAAAGGTACCGAAGAGGGCTGTGCTGAACACAAAGCGCTGCACTGCGTATTCCCTGCCGGTTGTGCGGTTGTAGCCGCCGTGTGCGTGGAAGAAATTGAAGATGCCCAATGGCGCGATCTGGGGATGCCGGAAACGCTGTGGGTCTGTCGGGTTAAAGAGTTTGGCCCGCTGATTGTTTCTATTGATACCCATGGGAATAATCTGTTTGAACAGAACAAAATTATTTTTAATCAGCGTAAAGAGATCGTCGCTGATGAAATATGCCAGAACGTAAGTTTTATCAAATAAACCTGATTACGTAAATTGCACGATAATGGTGGTAATACGTTATGACGATAATAATAACCAAGGGCTCTGGCCGGGGGCGGTTCAGGGAAATCCACCCTTATTATTTCATCGTCATAAATAGCCCCATTATCGTGCCTCCTGCCTGAAGGCTATTTTATGACTAATGCAGCTCTGCTATTAGGTGAAGGCTTCACCCTGATGTTCCTCGGCATGGGGTTCGTGCTGGCGTTTCTGTTCCTGCTGATTTTCGCCATCCGCGGCATGTCTGCCGTGATTACTCGCTTCTTCCCGGAACCCGTCGCCGCGCCCGCACCGCGCGCCGTTCCCGTCGTGGACGACTTCACCCGCTTAAAGCCGGTGATTGCCGCCGCCATTCACCATCACCGCCTTAACGC